>CAYNEU010000721.1:0-2934 GCA_964396275.1 uncultured archaeon
TCAACCCAAATTTTATCATTGAAAATTTGAATTATTTTACTTACGAGAGAGAGACCAATTCCCATCCCCTTAGAACCATTCAGTGCTCTCTTACCTCGCTGAAATATTACTTCTTTCCTTTTATCAATAATACCAATACCATTATCAAGAAATTCGATTTTGATATTTGTTTTCTGATCTAATTCTTGTTTCGAAATCTTAACAGAGATATCTACAATTGCCTTTTCAACCTTTCTGTTTTGAAAAAAAAAATGAAAAAAAGAGAATTAGTATTTAAGACGGTTTAACCGCCACCTATGGGAGGGAATATTGAAATTAAGTCTCCCTCTTTAAGAATAGTTTTAAGATTTTTATGTGGTCGTCCATTAACTAAAATTATTGCTCTCCTTTCATCCTTCGGAATATTATATTTATCGAATAGCACCTTAATCTCACTATTTTCTGGAATTGATAAAACTTCCTTAATTGGTCCATATTGCCTTAATGTAGCAAAAAATTTTACTGATACTCCACTTTGGATTAGTGGCACTGGACAAGGTAGTGCAGCATTATCATTACATGATAGAGATGATTTAACTAGTTTTATTGCGTCTAAAGAAGCAGCGCGACAAGCATATGAAATGTCGGGATTAAAACCTAAAGATATTCAGATAGCGGAAGTTCATGATTGCTTTACTATTGCAGAAATAGTAGCATTAGAAGATTTAGGATTTTATGAAAAAGGTAAAGCTGTTGAGGCAATTAAAAATGGAGAAACTAAGCGAGATGGCGCAATGCCAATAAATACAAGTGGAGGTTTGAAAAGTAAAGGCCATCCCGTCGGTGCTACCGGTGCAGCATTTTGTGTGGAAGTTTTCAAACAGATGAGAGGTATAGCTGAGAGAAATAGACAAGTGAAATTTGATGTAGAGAGAATGATGGTTCATAATTTAGGCGGTTCAGGAGCAACATGTGTGGTAACAATTTTTGAAAAATAGAGGTGTAAAAAATGACTGAAAGTGAGAGAGATTTTACAATAAAAAGTTATTTGGATTTTTTATCTGAAAAGAAATTAATGGGTTCAAAATGTAAAAATTGTGGGGCTACTTATGTTCCTGTAAGAAAATTATGCACTAAATGTAATAAGGCAAATATGGAATGGAAGGAAATGTCAGGAAATGGTAAAATTGCAGCTTTTACAAGTATTACAGTGGGAACGCCTTTTTTCGTAGAAAAAGGGTATGGTAGAAATAAACCTTATTGTTTTTCAGTGATAAAACTAGAGGAAGGTCCTATGATAAGCGGACAATTAATAGGAGTAGATGAAAGTAAACCTGAAACAATTAATATTGGAATGCCTGTTAAAGCAACTTTTATTGAAACCGATATCAGAGGCGAAACAAGGGTAGATTTAGGTTTTGAGCCTAAATAAATTCATATTTTTTATTTTTTTTATTTTAGATAATTATCAGGGATTCTTCAAAAATATTTTTTATTACAAGGTGAATTTGGATAAAAAAATTATACAAAATCTTAATTCCAATAGTATTTTCATCAATTGTAATATTTTCTATTATCTATGTTTATTTTCCTTCAAATAATTTAACAATCCAGAATTATGATATAGAATTAGAATTTAATGGTGATAATGCTTATTCATATGTGCAGGATCAGTTAGATATTGGGTTTCGTATACCGGGAACCCCAGAACGTGTAAATTGTGCTAATTATTTTATTTCTAAATTTAAAGAAATTAACAGCAATTTCACATATGTACTCTATAATTTTACTCTTGACTTTATAGATTGCCAAAATCTACTTTTTAAATTAAACGAAGATAACTCTAATATAGTAATATTAGGAGCTCATTATGATTCTCGTGCAAAGGCGACTAAAGACCCTATAACTGCAAATAGAGACCAACCAGTTCCAGGGGGAAATGATGGAGCAAGTGGTTGCGCTGTTTTAATTGAGCTCGCTAAGAGGCTCTATTCCGAGCGAAATAATTTAACTTGTCAAATATGGTTCCTATTCTTTGATGCTGAGGATCAAGGTAAAGATAACGCTTATGGTATTGATAAATGGAAGTGGTGTGAAGGGTCTCAGAGATTTGTTTCAGATATTAATCATTTTTATGATTCTGGGGTAGAGAATATTGAATGCATGATTTTATTGGATATGGTAGGTGGAGAAAATTTACAGTTTATTAATGAACAGTATTCAACATCCTCATTATTAGATGAGTTATTTATAATTGGAAGACAATTAGGTTATGTTAATCAATTTCCATCGAATCCGGAAAGTGCTTTGATCACAGATGATCATAGAGCGTTTGTGAGTGCGAAAATCCCTTCAGCTGATTTAATAATTAATTTTTGGGATAATCCCAGTTGGCCTTACCATCATACTACCGAAGATGATCTTTCTCATATTTCAAATACTAGTCTTGAAATTACGGGTAAAACAGTAGAACAATTCATCTACAATAACTATATTGATGATCCAGATAATCCATATCGTGGGAATTTTCCATGGAGTCAAGATATAAATGTACCAAATATAGAAGTAATTATAATTGTTATAATTTTAGTTGGTATTCTCGGGATTGCTGTATTAATGCACAATAATACAAAAAAAATATCTGAAAAAGAATCTGATATGCTGAAAAATTAATTATATGGATATTTCACTAAATTAGACTTGAACTATTAGTTTTTTGTATATGTTCAAATTTAGATATTTCTGTAAGTAGTAGCTTGGAGAATTAAAGACTGTTCAATTCTTAATACCTAAAACCGCTCGATGTCTCTTTCTATCATCATAAACTTCTAATAGGTTAAATGCATGAAATACTTCATGAATTTCCTCTATAGTGAAAAAATGGTGTGGGAGCCCCTTTTCTTGCCCTGCTTGAGGAATATACGTATTTTTCTCAATTTCCTTTAACTCCCACTC
>CAYNEU010000722.1:0-7145 GCA_964396275.1 uncultured archaeon
AAAGATAAAAGAACATTTAATTCTAAGCATAATATTAAAGAAAGAAAATAAAAACACAAAATTAAATTTTACAATTAAAGTCTATTTTTCCTAAATCTCCTATGACAGAATCAAAAAAGATAATTTTATAAATTCAGATAATTATAATAGTTTTAAAGAGTTAAATATAATATTATATATAAAACAAAATTCTAAAAATAATTAAAGAAGGTGTATAAAAATTAGCATTGACACCAAAAGTTTTGATAATATTCTTAGTAAAATAATTAAGAGCGAGAGCGGTATCAAAAAAGTAATATTGGTTGATAGAACGGGCCTTACCATTGCAAGTGTCTCTAAATTCTCATACTTTCCTGCTGATGTTGATGGGATTGGTGCTATTGCGAGCGCTGTATTTTGTGCTAGTGAAGAACAAGGTAAAAATCTTGAACTAGGGAATCTTGAAATTGTAACATCAGAATTTGGTGGAGGTAAGATTTTTGCATCAAGCTGTGGCCCTAAAGGAGTACTTACACTTATCTCAGATCCAGACATTAATATCGGTTTGATTCGATTAATTTTAAAGAGATCTGGTGATGAACTTAAAGATATTCTGGATGAATTTTTATCAGAAACTATGGAAGTTATGGATAGTGGTTTAGATTTATCCGATCTTGACTCACTCACACCTGATTAAAATTTTCTTAAATCGTATTTTTCATTTTTCTTATTCTATGAAAGGATCTCAGGTTTATCTTAAAAAAATATATTTCAAAAAAGATCAATAATTATCAAATTTAGGCGTAAATAGCCTAAAGGCTTTAGGATTTTTTGTAGAAATGTTAAAGGCATGAAAAAATTTAGCTTTTGACCCTAACAATATTTAAATACCAAATTATCTGTTTAAGTTCTAGAATAAAAATTATCATATTTGTCTCGAAATCATATAAGGATTTATTCTATTGTTTAATTTAAGAAAAATGTGGTGAAATTCAATTGGAAGAATCTAAATTAATTTACAATAAGGAGAGAGAACATAAATACGAACCATATAAAATTTTGTTTACAGGATTAGATGGAGCGGGTAAAACGAGTATAATCTTAACTCTTAATAGAGAATTCTCAAAAATTGCTAAAATTGAACCAACTAAAGGCGCACAGAGAACCAGTTTTAAACTATTGGGTAGAGAAATAAGTGAATGGGATTTAGGAGGTCAAAAGAGTTATCTTATTTCTTATTTAAAAAATCCTAGTAAATATTTTGATAACACAGAAATTGCGATATATGTAATAGATATATTAGATGGTTCTCGTATACTTGAATCCATGAGTTATTTATATGATGTGGTTGACAAGTTTAAAGAATTGAAAATTAAACCACCCCTCAATATTTTTTTTCATAAATATGATCCTAAATTAATTAATAACACTAAAATAGAAATAGAACATCTAATAAATGAATTAAAGAAAGAAATACAGGAAACGGTGGATTATGAAAAAATTTATTACTTTTGTACTTCAATATATGAACCTTACACAATAATGAGTGCTATATCTGAAATCTTATTAGAATTATATCCAAAATTAGAATTAGTACAAAAGACTATTGAAGAATTCGCAAGAAAATTAGACTGTGAGGGATTAATAATAATTGATAAAAATTCGATTATTTTAGGTTCCTATTTTAAAGACGATGATTCAAACAAAATATTAAGTAAAACTATTGGATATTTTTTAACTCTAAATGATGTATTTATTGAGATGGATTTAGAAGAACAAAAAGATCAGATAATAGTAAGAAAATCAGGAAATCACTTTTTATTCAAACCAATCATATTCGAAGAAAGTACTATTCCATATTATATGCTAATCCTGAAGAAACATAATCCTTTTGATCTTTATTTCATTAATAAAGATTTTTCCGCATTTGTTAATATTTTCAAGGATATCATTTTAAATTAAATTACTAATCATTAATTTCCGATTTAATTTATCTGAATTGATATTGTTTTATTAAAATGATATGTTCTAGATTTTTTATATAGATTAATAAAAATGCGCAAAAATTATTCGCAAAAGTTTTTCAAGAGTAAATTCTAAAAAAATTTATGCCATTCGATTTTGTTAAAAAATTAGATTTTAATTCAGAATTCTTTAATCTGTTTAAGCTATCAGAAAGTGCTTATGGAGCTATTACTAAAGAAAATTCTGGTATGGGAGGGAACGCTGGTTTTATTGACATTGGAGATTATTTGATACTGATCGATACTACTGGAGATGTAGATGCTGCTAAAGATTTAAAGAAAGCTGCTATACAATTTACTCAAAAAGAGCCAAATTTTATTGTACTAACTCATTATCACATGGATCATCTCATGGGAACCTCTCTATTTGATATATCAACTCAAATAATGACATCTGATCGGACTCTAAGGAATATTCAAACAGTTGGCAGAAAAAGAATTGAGGAATTTAAAAAAATGGATTTAACAGAGATGATAGAATCTCTTAAAACAGAAAAGGATGAAGAAAAAAGAAAGGATATTGAAAATGATCTTAAACTTCTTAATTATGTTCGGTCTGATGATTTTTTTCTTCGAGAACCAAATCTTACTTTTAAGGGAGGATGTGTTATCCATGGAGCCAAATCTAATGTTCACATGCGGGTGTTTAAAAAAGCACATACTGATGGCGATGTTATTGTGTATATCCCAGAAGAAAAAATACTTTTTGCAGGAGATTTACTCTTTGCACGAAGTGATCCATGGATAGGGTCTGGTGATCCTGAGAGATGGATATCTGTTAATAATGAAATAATGACGCTTGATTTTAAAGTTGCTGTTCCTGGTCACGGAGATTTATCATCAAAAGAGGAATTTTCATTAGAAAATAAATATATTAAGGAAATACTTGAATTAGTGAAAAAACGGATTGATATGGGAGAAGATCCAACCCAAATAAAAAGAGAGGATTTTTCTAATGAGTTACAATCTTGGAATAGTCCAGTATTAGAAATGAATATTACCTTTCTTGCAGAATTATTAAAAAAGCCCTAACTTTTTTTTTGAAAGTTTTAAACCAAAAAAATATTAAAAAGGTTTACTTGCTTTCACAATTTTGTAATACCGATCACGCTCTTCTCGCACAATTTTAATATCATTTTGCAAATCTGTTAATAAGTGTCTTATATTCTCCTTTTCATTAGTTACACCCAGTATTTTATCTTTCAATTTATTAATCTCGAGTTCTAATTCTGGAATTGAATCACTGTCCCTTTTTGATTTTAGTAGCTGAAATTTTAAATTCTTATTCGTCTCGTTTAGTTTATTAATTTCTCGATTTAATTTTTCATTATCCTTTCTAAACTTTCTAATTTCTATTAATAATTTCTCAGCTCCCTTTTCAATTTCAGTGGCATCTCCTATTTTTGCTATTAAATTATTAATACGTTCCTCTTTTTGATCTAATGCTAATTTTTGAACATTAGTTAATCTAGTTAATTCTCTATTTTTTGCAGTTAATGTTGCATTATATTCATTTAATTCAGCCATTTGGCCACTCCAATTTTCTAATTTTGAATATAACTCAGAGACTTCACTCTTAAGTGCTTCTACATTTCTAAGATGTTCTGATCTATCTGAAACTAATAGAGAGACTTTTTGAGCTAAGTCATCAATTCTTCCCTTTTTCTCCCCTAATTCTTGTTTAAATTCTTGCCTTTCCTGCCAATAAGCATCAAGCTCACCTTTTTCTAATAGATTGTAAGATTTAGCAAATAATTCCTTAAACTTTTTTTCTTTCCTTTTGGGTAGTAACTCAAAAGCGATTCTTCGTACTTGACCCTCAAAATTCCTTGGAATGATATCCTCATCAGAAATAAATACGGTAATGACATGATCCCCTCTCCCAATAAAGTGTTTAGAAGAATGCCCTGTAAAAAAACTTGCAACACTAAGATCGCGTTTTATTTGCATTTCGAGATAATTAGGGCCTGTCCGAACCCTTCTATGCTCATCAAAAACAGTTTCTAACATTGATTCTGTGACACCTAATTCTTCACAAATATTTTGTGGATATTGAATATCTATAGCTAATTCTGATTTTTTATCCAGATTTAGAATCACAATTCCTTTCAATATGAAATCCCTAAGGATTAATTAATTATCCAATTATTTATGTACAACTATAATTTTTAATCTAATTATAAATAAGATTGTTTATCTTATTAAAATTGTTAGGTACTTTAATGCATTTTAAAAAAATCATTCATACAATATTGCAAATACTTAAATTTAAAACTATTAACTCGATAAATTTTTTGTGAGCGTGAATTATGATTTTGTAACCAGACAGTATTATTGTAGTATATGCAATCAAATGCATGAAATAAAATTGAGTAAAAATATAATAAAACTGCAATCTAAATTTCCTTTTCCATATATTTTTCTTCATGGAGACTTAAAGAATTTGTTAACCACTCTTTATATAGATAAAGAATTCCAAATAAGAGGCGTTGATGTTCATGAGCTGCATGATGACGATATTTTTTCAAAAGATCAGGTAATAAAAATAATAAATTCATTAACAGATGAAATTGAGAGATTGCGAACAGATAATACTAAATTAACAAAAGAAATTCTTGATTTAAAGAAAAAAATTAATTAAATATAAATCCATAAAAATTAATAAAATTGTTATAAGATATTAATTAAGATTTAAGGATATTAAAAATGAATTATTTCCGTTTTAAAACTTGCATATTTGGGGATGGAGGTGTTGGTAAAACTACTTTAGTTAATCGTTATGTGACTGGTAAGTATCAAGATGATTTTAAAATGACTATTGGTGTTGACTTTTATACTAAAGTTCTTGAAGTAGATGACAATCGAGTTCACCTACAATTATGGGATTTTGGAGGCGAGCATCAATTTAAAAACTTATTACCCAATTATGTGATTGGTGCCTCTGGAGGAATCTTTATGTATGACATTTCACGTTTTTCTAGTTTAACAAATTTAGAAGAGTGGTTAAAAGTATTGAAAAAAAATCCAGAAGTTAGAGATAAATACATTCCGATTTTATTAGTTGGTGGCAAATTAGATCTAGACGCGAATGGTAAAAGAGTTGTTGAGTACGATTTTGCTAGTGAATATGGAAAAAAATATAATCTATTTGAATATATAGAATGTTCATCACTGACGGGGGAAAATGTTGAATTAATTTTTAATTTAATTGCTAAGAAAATGATCGACATATCTGTATCTATGTGAGAGAGTTGTGTTTATCCAAAATTAAATATTATCCTTTATATCTTTTATATTAGAAAAATAAAACAAGCTTTCAAGGATTCTATTAATTCTGATTTCATTATTTGTACCAGTTTCCTTTTCCATACCTACTTTAAAAAAATCCGCTTTTTGAGTTAATTGAAAACTTTTCAAATCGTCTAAAAATTCTATGAAACCTAATTTAGCTAACCTCTCAAGATGTAAATTTGCCTGTTTAATTGAGAGATTTAAGTCATAAAATATAGTGCTTACTTGATATTTTTGTTCAATATCATAATATAAAAGAATTTCTAAATCTTTTCGAAAATTTGAAAGCTTGGATTTTTTCATAAAAAGACCTTTCTGATCAACTACCTTTGCAATAATTTCTGAAATTGAATCATAAGTATTGAGGAAATAATCTCTTGTTATTGATGTTGGATAGACTAATATGTCTATATTTTTCTTGTCATTCAAAAAATCATTAAGAGCTTTTATTTTATGCTGGAGATATAATTTATCGATTAAATCAATTTTATGTAGTAATATAGCAATAGAGTAATTTTTTGATATTATTTCTTTAGAAACAATGGTAATGGTGTTTAGAAAAGATAAAATTTCTTTCAAATACATATTAACATCTAATACACAAAGAACCAGATTTGCGTTATTGAAAATCATTTTATCGCTTTTAAACCATTGTTCATTTTCTTGTCCCGCTAAATCGAAGACTCCTAAATTCATACCAAATAAAGAGTATAGACTTGAATTGATTCCACGCGTTGGTTCTAAGCTCGTATTTAAAAGTGTATATGGATTAGCCATTTCAAAAAAAACTTTTTTAATCGTTGTTTTACCCACCCCGGGTGGACCTACTATTACAATTTTTTTGTTTTCAATCATATTCATATACACACATTTTATATTTGAAATAAATCCAATACCCTAAATACTGGATATCTGAAAAAATTCATTTTATTTAAAAATGAGTTAAATATTGAAACCAAATTAAAAAGTCAAATAATTATAATAAATATTTTTTTACTAATTCTCTAAAATCATTTACTTTTATTGGCTTAGAGACATATTCATTAAATCCTGCTGACAAAATCCTTTCTTTATCACCTTTCATAGCAAAAGACGTTACTGCAATTATCGGTATTTCTTTAAATTGATCGCTTTTTCGAAGTTCCGTGCAAATATCTATTCCACTAATTTCTGGAAGCTGAATATCTAAGATTACTAAATCTGGATTCCCAGATTTTACAAGCTCTAGTCCTAAATCTCCTCGTGTTTCTTCGAAGATTTCGACATCGGGTATTAATTTTAAAATTGCCCTAAATAGTTTCATATTTTTTTCATTATCTTCAACTACATACACATTTTTTGTCATATATAAGTACCCAATTTTAGTATTTGAATTATTTATAAATTTATCTTTTAAATTATAATAATTATTATATTTATTTTTTGAGATTCTGTAAACTCTAAATGAACAATAATTTTTCATCATAATAAATGTTATATAATTTTTGTTAAGGGGGTTATCTTCAGATTTTTTTGAGATTTTTTTATATTAGATGAAATAGTAAAATTAAAGTCACTTCCTTTTCCTAATTCTGTATCAACAGAGATATCGCCTCCAAGTAAATTAACAAGATTTTTCGTAAGGTACAATCCTAAACCTGTTCCATGATATTTTTTGGATGTAGTCATGTCAATTTGTTGGAAAGGTTTAAACAATCTTTGTTTGTTTTTATCACTTACACCAATACCATTATCAATAATATGAATTTCTAATTGTTCATTATAAGTTTTAGTTCTTATCATTATCGTTCCTCGATTTGGTGTAAATTTAACCGCATTACCAATAAGGTTAAATAAAATTTGTTTAACACG
>CAYNEU010000723.1:0-15440 GCA_964396275.1 uncultured archaeon
CTGAAATAGAAAACCCTCCTAAAACTGGTTTTGAGAAAATAATTGAATATTTTAATGAGAATCTTGATATAAACCACCCTGTCGCCATTGCAAAAATTGTTGAAGATACGGGATTTTCGTGGAGTTTTGTTAAAAAGACTCTAAAAAAAATAAAGGAAGAATATGATGGATTCCATTTTGAAAAATCTGGAAATACATGGATTATATGGAAAGATCGTAATCATTTAATAAAAAAATTAGATAATACTTGCTCTCGTCTATTAAATGAATCTAAGAATGAATGATAAAATTATTATTACGTTATTCAACCTAATATTTTAAATTATCATGAGCTAAATAGTTGAATTATAGAATTTTCTATCTTAAATATTTTAAAAGGAACAACACGTGTATTTTATTTAAAAACTTTAAAAAAGTATGAGTATAATGAGTGGTCAATTAGATTGAACACAAGATATTAAATTGAAAGTCATCAGATATTTAAACTATATGTAAGTGAAATATATTGCATTATTACACGACATTTTAATCATATTCACGAGATATTTATGAATTTTCAAAAATGGGACTGCAATTATTTAATATATTGTGTATTGCTAAATTCTAAGTAAAAAATTTAAATTAAAATTGAATAGATAAGATTATGAAATTCAAACAAAAAAACTTAGCTGGTGTAATAATTGTAATATTAAGTGTTATAATGCCATTAGGTACCTTGATTTCCTCAAATTCTATTCATACTGTTAAATTCAAGGATGGAAGCGACCTATACAATCTCCCTATCTTATCAGATTATGATCAATTTTCACAAGGTAATTTTTCTGGCTATGAATTCTCTTATTATAATCTCTCGGTTTTTCTGGATGAAAAAACTTCTACAGTTGCAGGTAATCTAACTGTTGATTATTATAATGATGATCCCGTAAATTTTACTCAAATTCCTTTCCATATTTATGCTTCTGGAATGCGATTTGACAAGAGAGCGGGATATATTGAAATTTTAAACGTAACTACATTAGAAGATCCTAAAGAACAATTGGATTATGACGTCTACTCTAATATTCAACTAATGTGGGTAAATCTAACTGGTAATTTAGAGCCTGGAAACCGTATTTCCTTTATAATATCTTTCAATACAACGCTTCCTGACGGAAATAGTGAAAATTTAGATAGGGCAAGTGATTATGGTTGGGATGAAAATCATTCACGTATATTCAAATTTGCCTGTTGTTATCCATTACCCTGTGTATATGATGAATTTGATGGATGGAATATTGATCCGTACATCTTAACTGGTGATCCATTCTACTATGATATGGCTTATTACGATTTAATCGTCAATGTACCTGAAAACATGACTGTTGCCGCTACAGGAGAATTAATAGAAAATACAACGAGTGGAGGGAGGACAATTCATCACTACAATCCACATCTACCAGTCCGAGAAATAACTTTTTCAGCCTCTCGTTATTTTATAGTAGAATCCGTTTTCCTTACAGATGTTAATATCACCGTTTCCAGTTATTTTCTGCCAAAATCTTATAATTTATGGCATGATTTTGCCTTAAATATCGCCCTAAATTCTGGCAGTCTCTATTATAATACATTTGGAAACTATTGTTATTCAACTTTTAATGTTGTTGAGGAATATACTCATTATGGTGGTATGGAATATCCTTTACAAATTTATGCTAGTGAAGCAGCAGATAATTATACTGGAGTAAATGGGCCTCATTGGTATCTTGAGAGTATTATAGCACATGAAGTAGCTCATCAATGGTTTTATAACCTACTAGGTGTTGACGAAGTTGATTGGGGTTTTTTAGATGAAGGTATTGTCTGTTGGGTTTCAGATTGGTATAAGGATGTGTTTCATCCAGATTGGTATATGTTTGAACCATATTGGGGCTTAAATAACGTTAGACATTACTCCTTGAACTATGGTTTGCCGAATAAAATTAATCAATCCGTCCCTGATTGTTTAATAAGTGGCACGGATTACTGGTATTTAGGTTACACTAAAACAAACACTATTCTCGAAAAACTAAGGTCAACAATAGGTCACGAGAAATTTATTGAAGGACTTGCATATTTTTTCCAAGAATTTTATTTTGAAATTGCAGATTTAGCAGATTTACAAAATGCATTTGAAACTGTTGTGGGAAATTCTCTAAATTGGTTCTTTTTTCCATGGTTTGATAATCCTTACCTTCCTAAATATAATATAACTAATGTAATATATAATGCTAAAAGTAAGATAATCAATATTACAGTTGAAGATACCAATGAAGATTTAAACCCATATAGCTATTCACAACTAATTCCTATTGAAATCTATAGTAGTGACCATACATTAGAATATTCTAATTATGAATGGATTAATGGAACAACGTCTTTAATTATACCTATTGTAAATCAACCCATACGAGTAAGATTAGTTTATTCTGATTTTGTTCTTGTGCAATTTTCAAATTATGGTTTAGATTATTTAGAGACTACAGATATAACGATAGTAAATAGACCCGAACAAAAAATTCCAGGATATAATATTTTACTTATCATTCTTTCTCTTAGTGCTTTTAGTTTAATAATACTCTTTAAAAAAACCCAAATATCTAATGAATAAATAGTTCTATTTTTCTTTTTTTAATTTAGTTTGAATGTACTTATGTAAGTTGAGTAATTCTTCAGTAGTACATCTATCTATTAAATCCAATAAATTTTCTGACCATGATTCTGTGCATTGTTCACATTCAAATATAAAATCAAAATTTCCACTTTTTTCTTTACTATTCATAATTCTTGACTTTAATATATTTGTTGTTTTAAATAGGAGACCTGCTAGAAATATAATCTACAACGAATACTCATAAGATCTTCTCTGCTTATTGAGAAAATATTAGTTCCTCGTTCTTTTCTAAAATTTGTTTTGTGAGGAAGGATATTTTTTATAACTCTAAAGAAGACTCTATTGTCTTTTATCCATAAGCGATCTACCATGACATTTATTTTATCTCTTGTTCCGGTGCTATATATTTGAAAAGCTGAAAGCGATTCTAAATTTGTCTCCATAATTTTTTATTAATATATATAAATTTAAACTGCTGTATATAAAGAAAAAAATAATTTTAAAGTAGAGATATGTGGTACCTTATTTGTTAAATTTTTTACTAATCTCCTCCCAATGGTATCAGTACCACAGTAATTAATTTTTCTTGGATTTTGAAGCAGAATAATCACCAAATACGTTGATATCGTCTACTTTTTCCGATTTTTATATTTAAATTTCGAAATTATTATTTAAATTCCACTTGTTTTTATATCATTTTCATAGGTGATTTAAAAAATAAACTTTGAGAATTTGTACTCATATAAAAAACCTTTTTATTAGTGCAAAATTTCATTTAGTGTGAAATTTCACACAAATAAATAAATAACTTAAATGGTTAAGATAAATGAAAGTTGAAAAATCGAGCCAAGATCTCGAAAATGAAGTAATTTATGCCGGTTTATGTATCCACTGTGGAAGTTGCAATGCTTTTTGTCCACACATGGACTTTAACAAAGAAACTGGAGAAGCATTTGTCTTAGATGAATGTTCTGAGACCGTAGGACTCTGTTACAACTCTTGCCCTAGAAGTTTCCTCCCTGTGTCAAAAATTGAACAAAAACTCTTTGGAAAAACCCGTATTGATTTAGCTGTCGGGGTTTATAATGATATAATTCAAGTAAAATCAAAAAATAAAGATGATATTTTATATAATCTCGTGGTTGCCGCTTTCAAAGCAGGTATTGTAAAACACATGGTTCTAAGTGAAGTTAAAAGTAAAAAACCACCAGTAGCTTTCCCAATTGTAGTAGATAATGAGAAGGACGCAAAAAAATATATTCCAAAAACTACTATGGAGAATGCAGGACCTTTAGTCACAGGCATAGGACAAGCCTATAGGGATTATAAGCGGGATATTGGAATCCTCGGAAATCCTTGCCATATTCAAGGACTTGCAAAAATTTTATCCTCTGATTTTAACACTGGAGCAGAGCGTACATCTTTAATGATAGCTTATGCATGTTCCTCTGGTGGTATGACAGGTTGTAAATATTGTACAGATTTCTCTGGAGAATTTTCAGATATATCCTACTCTCCTTGGGGGGCACCAAAAGGATCTGGTGAAGCTTTTCTGATAATCAGAACAGATATTGGGCAAAAATTAGTTGATACTGCTGTTAAGAATAAATTACTTGAAATTACAGATCCAAATCCAGATTTGTCTGAAATGAAAAAATTCCTTAATAAAAAACGCAAAAAGAATTTCTTAAATCTCCTTGGTAAGGATTTAATAAAAGCTAAATACTTAGATCTTAATGTTGACGAGTTAAAAGACATTCTTGAAGAATAAAAGTATTCATTTTACAATCTTCTTATCTCTCTTTTTTTTGTATATTTCTTTTAAAATTGAATATTATTAGCTGATAAATTCCTTTTTTCTTAAAATCGAGCGAGTTAATGTTTTAAAAATCATTTTATTGTTTTCGCCGCTCTTTGAAGAAGTTTCAAATAAATAATCAATATTATATTTTTTTTTGAATTCTTCAGCATGTTCATACTCTACGCTTCTTCTAATATCTGCTAAATCAAGCTTTTCCCCAACTAAAATAAATATAGGATTTTCAGTATTGTTATTGACAATTTTATACCATTCTTCCAAAGAATCGAAACTTGTTCTACGAGTTATATCATAACACAGCAAACAACCAGTTGCTCCTCTTGAATAGTTCGGTAAAAAAAGCCTAAAACGTCTTTCTCCCGCAAAATCCCATATCTGGAGCCTTATATCGAAAACTTCGTCAATTTTTACATCATACGTGGCGAGGTCTGTTCCGATAGTGATTTTTTGCGGAATAAATTGCCCTGTTGTTAATCTCTGAACCATAGTACTTTTACCTACCCCTCCATCCCCTACAACAACGATTTTGAACAGCATTTTTCGCGCCGCGCACATGATCCAGAACCTACTTTTTTTGAGAGATAATTAATAATAATATAAATGACGGTTTAATAAATTTTTATTCACTTTTCAATTGTTCTTTTATTTTATTATTCAAGGATTTAAGATTCTCAATTATATTAATTTGTGTATTTCTCGGTAGTGGTTCGATAAGCTCGTCTAACTTTTCTTTATTGAAATCATTAATAGTTAGATAATTAAATATGAGAATAATAATTGTCAAAATAGGCGAGATAAAGAAGATTCCGTATAACATGTATGAGAGAGTTATTATTTGGGAGCCTGGGAGATAAACCTGCATGCCCAAAATTGGATTATTGCTTACTAGAAGTAAAAAAATCAAATTAATAATGTTTAAAAGTATAAAAACTAAGAGGTTAATGACAGAGATTATCTTTAAAGTCTTCAATTTTAAAAAAGAGATAACATTTCTCGTATCAATTGAAAGCTGAGAATCTAATTTACCCTCAATTTCGCTGGTTATAATTTCAAGCCGTGAATACTTCCATAAATCAATAAAAATCCAAAAAAATGCAAATGTGTATAAAAAGACAAGAATGCTCGTAAAATAGAAGTAATAATTCTCGACTAAATGAGGATTGTATAATGACTCAGCGCCTAACCAGAATATTAAGATCAATTGAAATTGTGCTGAATAAAACAACCGATTAGCGTTTTTTCCTTCGGAGCCGAAAGGATTATAAATAACATATCTTTTTTCAAATTCAGTTCTCTTCTTATTAGTACTGAGAATTCTAAAAAAAAGTGAAAACGTAAATGTAATCAATGGGAAAAGTAAAAAGAAAATATTATCCCATGCTTGCGAAATGATTAAAATAAAAAGGAAAGTAAATAAAATCAAATCACACAAAAAACTTTCGGATATTAAATCTTTTAATGATAAATAATGATTATTGTTATTTTTTTCAGTCATTTTTTTATTAAAATATACGTAACAAATAAATTTTTACGGTTTTACTCTAGAACATTATCATAAAGAATGTAAGCCTTTGGCTCATATCTGAAAGCCAAAAAATTTTAATTATCCATACTATTTTATTTCACTATATATCTCCAAAACATTAATACCGTAAGTTGTGTAGAAATTTTGAGTGATAACCCCAATGATATTAGAAAAACTGCACTATATGACATTCATATAAAACATGGTGCACGGATGGTTAGCTTTGCCGGATGGAAGATGCCCGTTCAATATGAAAGTATTATCAAGGAACATAATGCGGTGCGTTCTTACGCGGGTGTATTTGATATCTCACATATGGGTGAATTTCTTCTCGAAGGTAAAGACATTATTGAATTCCTCCAGTATGTTATGATAAATGATTTAAATTTATTGGAACTATCTAAAGGTCAATATTCCTGCATGTGTTATGAAAATGGAACAGTTGTAGATGATCTTGTATATTATGAGGAAACTCCCGAGCGTTTTAGAATGATTGTTAATGCGGGTAATATTGAAAAAGACTTGCAATGGCTTAATGAACATAAAGGAGAATTTGATGTTCAAATCACAAATCTTTCAACGCAAAGATCGCGAATCGCATTTCAAGGTCCAAAGGCAGATGAAATTCTTCAACCACTTGTAGATGTCGATCTTTCTCAAATTGATAGGTTTTATTTTACCTATTGCACTATTAAAGGTAAACCTATCTTCATAGCCCGAACAGGATACACAGGTGAGCGTGGATTTGAAATCTCCTTTGAAAATGAATTTGCAGAGAAGATATGGAATGACCTATTAAATACTGGAGCTAATCCCGCAGGCTTAGGAGCGAGAGATTCATTGAGATTAGAAGCTTGTTATTCATTATATGGGCATGAGATAAGTGATGCTATTACTCCGGTGGAAGCGGGACTTAGTTGGTTAGTAAAACCAAAAGAAGGAATTAATTATATAGGCAAAGATGTATTGATGAAACAAAAATCTGAAGGAACCCAAAGAATTATCGTCGGTCTTAATTTAATAGACAAGGGAATTATTAGAGAAAATTATAAAATCTTTAAAAATGGGAATCAAATTGGATTTGTCACTTCTGGTGGATATTCTCCTACTCTAAAAAAAACTATTGGTTTAGGAATTGTGAATAAACAATATAAAGAAATAGGAACTGAAATTAAAATAGAAATTCGAAATAAATTCTTACGAGGAAAGATTGTTTCTACACCCTTTCATAGAAATATATAAAAATCAATATAAAGATGTGAAAATTATGGATTACAAATTTCCTGACGGTTTAAAATACACATCAACTCACGAATGGATAAGAATTGAAAATTCAATCGCAACAGTCGGAATTACTGATTATGCCCAACATCAATTAGGTGATATCGTATTTGTAGAACTTCCTGAAGTTGGTATGGTATTCGAAAAAGGAAGTAATGCCGCTGAAATTGAATCAGTAAAAGCTGTGGGTGATTTAATTATGCCATTATCCGGAGAAATTATTGGGATTAACCAAAAGCTCGCTGATGATCCGGGACTTGTGAATTCTTCTCCATTTAAAGATGGATGGATGATAAAGATTGAATATTCTCATGTGAATGAAATAGATGAGCTTTTATCTGCTGATAAATATAAACAAATAATCCAAAACGAAGAAAATTAATATTTTTTTCTTTATTGTTTTAATTAATTTGTAATAAACGCTTAAAAGGAGAGATAGTTTGGATTTTATTCCTCATGATAATAAGACAATTGCGGAAATGTTAGATGTAATTGGTGTGAAATCTTTACAAGAACTCTTTCAAGATATCCCTAAAGATTTACGTTTCGATAAATTAAATCTACCTTCTGGTTTATCTGAACCAGATCTTATACAGCAAATTAAGAAAATTTCTCAAAAGAATAAAATATATTCGAGTTCCTTCTTAGGAGCAGGATGTTATTATCATTATATTCCCTCTTTAGTTGATTCTATAACATCGAGATCAGAGTTTTATACTTCCTATACACCCTATCAAGCTGAGGCGAGTCAGGGTTACTTACAAGCCATCTATGAATATCAAACAATTATTTCTCGACTTACCCAGATGGATGTTGCTAATGCTAGTATGTATGATGGTTCAACTGCCCTTGCTGAAGCGGCTATTATGTCAACAATTATTACAGGCAAAAAAACCGTTATATTACTTAAGGGTATCCACCCAGAATATGAAGACGTAGTTAGAACTTATTGTTGGGGCCAAAATATCTGTGTGGAAACTGCCAGTGAAGAAATTTTAAAAGAAAAATTAAATAGTGATGTAGCAGCTGTAGTATTTCAAAGTCCAAATTTTTTTGGGGATATTGAAGATTCCTTGAAAATTGTTAAAAATCTAAGAGAAAAGAATTCTAATTGTATGATTATTCAAGTTATGACTGATCCAACATGTTTAGGTATCTTGAATCCTCCTGGATCAACTGATATAGATATTTTTGTTGCTGAAGGACAATCCTTTGGTTTAAACCCATCTTTTGGTGGACCTGGATTAGGAATTTTTACTGCTAAACAAAAATACTTAAGGAAGATCCCGGGAAGATTAATTGGAAAAACAAAAGAAATTAATGGGGATCAATATGGATTTATATTAACACTACAAGCACGTGAACAACATATTCGTAGAGAAAAAGCAAGTTCTAATATATGTACTAATCAAGCATTATGTTCATTAGCTGCATTAATATACCTTTTATCTCTAGGAAGAACTGGTTTAAAAGAAATTGCATCTCAAAATGTTCAGAAAGCTCACTATGTAAAAATGAGATTAAGTAAAATTTCTGGTTATGAAATAATAAATAAAAAACCAACTTATAATGAGTTTTTAATTAAATGTCCCAATATTGATTCTCTAATTAACTTATGCAAACAACGGGATCTTCAACCTCCTCTAAAAATATCAGATTATTTTCCTAAAATGAAAAATATAGCATTAGTGTGTGTAACTGAAATGAATTCAAAAGATTCAATTAACTCATTTATAGAAGCTGCTACTTTAGCTTCAAATAATGAATCGGAGGAGATCTAATAGTGAGTTTTAATATTCCTTTAATTTTTGAAAAAGAAAATGAAAATATCCAGCATAACTTTGTACCTAAAATGGATGTAGACAAAACAGAACTTAATGAAATTTTACCAGAAAATTTACTAAGAAAAGAGTTACCTATTCCAAATATTCCTGAAATCGAAATTGTTCGTCATTTTATTAAATTAAGTAATAGAACTTATGGAGTTGATAATGGAATTTATCCATTAGGTTCTTGCACAATGAAATATAACCCTAAAGTAAATGAAACCATAGTAAGATTACCTGGCTTCGCTCAGATTCATCCATTACAAGAAGAGAATCAAGGTTGTCTTGAATTAATTTATCATTTTTCAAAATTACTGGGAGAAATAACTGGAATGGATGGATTTACTTTACAACCTGCAGCTGGAGCCCATGGAGAATTAGCAGGTTTATTAATCATAAAAAAGTTTTTTGAGAGTAAAGGTATTAAAAAACATAAAATTATTGTTCCGGATTCTGCTCACGGAACTAATCCCGCATCAGCAAAAATGGCAGGATTTTCAATTATAGAATTAACATCAAATGAGTTTGGAGAAGTTCCCTTAGATGAATTAGAATTTGCTATGCAAGAAGGTGATGTTGCAGGGATTATGCTCACTAATCCCAATACATTAGGAGTTTTTGATAAGCAAATAAAGGAGATTACACGAATTGTGCATGAGAATGAAGGTTTATGTTATTATGATGGAGCAAATTTAAATCCAATGTTAGGAATATGCCGTCCGCGAGACATGGGATTTGACATTGTGCATTTAAATTTACATAAAACATTTTCAACTCCGCATGGTGGAGGTGGACCGGGATCAGGACCAATAGGTGTTGTAAATGAATTGATTCCTTTCCTCCCAAAACCATGTTTAATTTCAACTAAAAAAGGAATAATATGTAAAGATAATGATGATAAATCAATTGGAAGAATTAAAGCATTTTGGGGAAACTTTGGAGTGATTATTAAGGCATATGCCTATATTTTAGCGTTAGGTGCTGAAGGATTAAAAAAAGTTGGTCAGATTGCAGTTTTAAATGCTAATTATTTACGAATTCTTTTACAACAAAACTATTTTCTTCCCTATAATCGAATTTGTCAACATGAGTTTGTACTTTCAGATCAAGGATTACCCAACGACATTTCAACAGAAGATATTGCGAAACGTATTCTTGATTATGGAATATATGCACCAACAATCTATTTTCCATTAATAGTTCCAGGAGCTTTAATGATTGAGCCTACTGAAACAGAACCAAAATCTTCTTTAGATTATTTTATTGAGGTAATGAATAAAATATTTGAAGAAGCAAAAAAGAATCCCGAACTTCTAAAAAATGCGCCTCATAAAACTCCAGTTAAACGACTTGATGCGGTCCTAGCAGCAAGAAAACCTATTCTACATGATTAATTTTTTAAGTTAATTAATTTTTTTATTTTTAAACTAACTTGTCCAGAAATTTTTAGCTAAACTTCTTCTCTTATTCCAAAGCTCATTTTTTTGAGAAAATCCAATTACTCCAGCACCTTTATCTGCATCCTTTATTTTCCACATTCCACTAACTGCTCCTGTTAAAGCACCTGATAATACTTCAAAACCCTGTGCTGTGTATAGATCACATTCAACACCTTTATTTATTATAAATTTTAGTTGTCGTAAGCCCTGTTGATTTTTAGATTTGAGTATCTCAAGTAATTTCTCTACTTCAATATCAAGTTGATTATTAGGTACTACACGATTCCATAAATTCCAATCGACTGCTCGTTGTGCAGCGTGAAGAGCTCCTATTAAATTAATTTCCTTTGCTCTCCTTCTTCCAATTAGGCGGGATAATCTAGTTGTTCCACCCCATCCGGGTGTTATTCCTACGTCCACCTCTGGCATGCCCCACTTTGCTCTTTCTGTTGCAATTACAAAATCACATACCATTGTAATCTCTAATCCTCCCCCAACTGCGAAGCCATCTACCGCTGCAATTGTAATTTTATCTAACTCTTCAATTTGATTTGCCATATCTTGATAATATCTTACTCGCTTTGTTATTCCATTCGCGTCACCCCATTTTAGCATTTCTGTGATATCATCACCCACACTAAAATTATTACCCGCGCCTTTGATTACTAGAAATTTTAAATTACTAGATTTGCGTACCAACCCTATAGCGGCTACAAGTTCATCAGAGAGTTGCATGCTTAATGCATTCAAAACTTTTGGACGATTTAGGGTAATTCTTGCTATCTGATCATTCTCTTCATAAATTAATTGTTCGAATTTCATAAAAGTAAATTGAACAAATTTCTATATAAATATTATTTAAATTTATTTTTGACTGTAAATATAAGAAGCAAATTTCTACAATTTATGCAATTTTGGTAATGTTTATTTAGGAATAAGTAAATTTTTATAGTCTATAGCAATATAAGGTTTTAAATAGTATGAAATACATAAATTAGATTTTGGTGTACAAAAATAAACTATTTATCTTTTTTTCCTTACGAGCAATTCAGAGAAAATCAAGAAAATATCATTAAGCAAATTGAATTAAGTTCGAAATCAAAAAAGATTTCTTTATTATCAGCACCTAATGGAACAGGTAAAACCATTATTGCCTTATCTAGTTTACTTCCTTTAGTTTTTAAAAAGAATTTAAAAATTATTTATATGTGTAGGACACATTCTCAAAATCGAAGGATCATTAAAGAATTGATAAAAATCTCTCAAAAAGTAATCAATGACAATCTCGAAGTAAATCTTAATGGTCTCTCGATAAGAGGTAGAAATGAAATGTGTCTAAATAATACACTATTATCTCTCAAGTTAAATCCAATAGAAGCAATGTCAGTTTGTAGAGATTTAAGGAAAAATAAAAATTGTGTTTATTTTTTAAACTTGTTGAAAAAAAGGGGACAAGTAGAAAATCCAATATCAATTGCACCAGAATTATTTAATAAACCTATTGATGCGGACGATCTTATATCATTTTGTACAGAAAAGAGATTCTGTCCTTATTTCTTAAGTAAATTTTTACTAGAATCAATGAAAGTAATCATTTGCAACTATCAATGGATTTTTAACCCATTTATTCGAGATTCATTTTTAGAATTTATTGGTCAAGAGCTTCAAAATTGTATTTTAGTCATAGATGAATGTCACAATATTATAGATGTTGCAACAGAAGTAAATTCACTAAAAATCACACCATATTCATTAAGGATCTGTTTAAAAGACCTTGAAATGTATCGATCACCTATTTTAATGCAGAGTTTTGTAAAAATATTATTAGATCAGTTAAATAAGAAAAAAACTAATCTACGTTTTAAGGAAAAAGCAGTTCAACCGGATAAACAATTACAATCAATATATAAAAAATTAGGATTTCAAGATCTGAATGGTTTTAATAATTTTATTGAAGATCTCCATGATTTCAGTGTATCTATTCATGAGGAAAAACTTGCAAATGGAGAAATTTCACGAGATTTTGTTGGTTCTTTAGCAGAATTTTGGTTGAAATGGTTGAAAACATATTCTTTAGAGAATTATTTTTTTTGTTATAATATTAAAGAAATTAAAGGAAAGCGTTCAATTTCACTTGAAATTGTAGCATTAGACCCTAGAGAAATTGCTATTCCTATTTTGAAAAAAGTATATACATGCTTAAATCTCTCTGGAACTGTGAATCCGTATGTCTATAATAATTTAATGGGATTAAATGACTGTGGTAAGAGTTATAAAGGAATTATTGCTGATTCACCATTCAGTAAAAATAATATCAAAGCAGTTATTATTGACGGAGTAGATACAAAAAGAGATAATAGAACTCCGGATATGTATAAAAAAATGATAGGAAAAATAAATGAAGTCTTAACATCTACCCCCGCAAATGTTGGAATTTTTTGTGCGTCATATAAAATTCTAAGAGGATTATTAGGTAATGGAATAGAGGTTATAGCAAAAAAGAATAATAAAAAATTATTCATTGAGGAGCCTGGATTATCCGCCTCTGAAAATGCAATGTTGGTGGATGATTTTAAAAGCATGGCTTCGAATAGTGGGGCTGTTTTATTAGGGGTATGTGGAGGGAGAAATTCAGAAGGAGAAGATTATCCAGGGGATTTTATGAATTCTGTAATAATTGCGGGATTTCCTTATCACTTACCAACCCCCAGAATAGAAGCAAAAATAAAATATTATGATGAAGTTTTTAAAAGACAGGGCTGGAATTTTGCTTATTTATACCCCGCCGTTCAGCGAGCAAATCAAGCTTCAGGAAGACCAATAAGAAAGATTTCTGATAAAGGAGCAATAATTTTCATGGATAGCCGATTTAAAGCAAAATATAAATGGATTTCAGAATGGATAAGAAAAGAATTGAAAATAATTCCTGATAAACCTAATGCAATATTTCAGAATCTCTCCCCTTTTTGGCAGAGAGTATGATTTTTTGATTTGGTTTAAATTTCACAAAAATGATTAAAGTGGAAATTGCTGGGAATATTATCATAAAATACATAACAATATAATAATCTGAATTAAAAGCAGATAATAATAAACTGAATAAAAGTCCTCCCACAAAACTTCCTGAAAAAACACTAGTGTTAGCATAACCCATATACTTTCCTTTATTTTTGGGTGAAGTCTTCTGAGCTATATACGTTATAGTAGCTGCCCAATGCATAGAATAACTAAAAGAAACTAAAAATTGAATAAGTAAAAAACTCCAAAAATTAGTTGAAATAATATATCCGAAAACAGTAATTGAGCTTAAAGTATACCCAATAATCATGAAAGGTTTAAGATTTTTATTGTTAATTATCTTACCTATTAATAACATCTGGAAAAATTGTAATAAAAAGTTTATTCCAATCAAAAATCCAATCTCTATATCACTGCCTAAATAAAAACTCATGATAATTGCTAGGATTGGCATAATTGGTTTGATGCTAAAATTTCTAAAAAATAAGCTATAATAAATTGATTTAGAAATTGAGATCTCTTCTTCACCATTATTTAAAACGAGGTTATAGGCATTTTTCTCTATATTTCTGTTATAATTTTCTAAAATCAAAGATCTCTTTTCCTTAATAAAAACAACTAAAATTATGTTTGGCAAAGAAATTAGTAAAATAAACAAAAATATATGCTCGATTCCATAAAAATCAATAAAAAAGCCACCAGATTGAGCTCCAACAAACCAACCGGCTACAACTGAAGCGTTAAAGTAAGAAATAAGTGTTTTATCATCTTCTACTAATTCCGCAAATAACGTCATCAATAAGTTAGTTGATGCCATAAAAAAACCAAAAATAAATAATAAAATAACTATTAATATCAAATTCTTGGTTAAAAATAAAAAAAAATAAGCAAATGTTATGCCAATAGATCCCAATAAAATAAAAATGTACCTATTTTGAATTTTATCTGAATAAAAACCAAATAATGGTGGAAAAATAAAAGCAGTTAAAGGAAAAATTGTAATTATAAGCTGCATTAATGGTTTTTCTATACCTAAAAATAATAAATATTTAGGCACATAAGTATAAGCTATAATTGCGGCTGTATTAATAGTAAAAACAGATAATAAAATTAAAATAATTGATTTTTTTGATAAGATCAAATTATTATCCCTATTTAGTATATATATTAAAAAAGTTAACAAATAATTACTTTATCAAATAATTTATGAATTAAAAGCCTTATTTGCAGCGGTAGAGTTAATTTTCCTCGTAAAAATATAATTGGTTTTTAAATTTTAAAGATATAATTAACATAGAAATGATCGGAAAAATAATCATAAATGACATGGCTATATAATAATTGGAGTTGAAAATTGTTAATAATAGACTGAAAAATATTCCTCCTATTGTCGTACCAGCAAAAATACTAGAGGTAGCATATCCCATATAGCGCCCTTTATTATTCGGAGTCGAATTTTGAGCAATATAAACTGTTGTTGCAATCCAAAACAGTGAATAACTTAAAGAGACTAAAACTTGAAAAATTAAAAAACTCCAAAAATCGACAGACATAATGTACCCAATAATAGCAACAACTGAAAAACTATATCCTAAAATCATAACGCTCTTAATATTTTTCTGTTTTAATTTCTCTCCTATAAATAACATTGTAAAAAATTGAAATAAAGGGTTAATACCCACTAAAAATGCAATTTCTATATTATCAGGGACGTGAAACCCTATAATAATTACCAAAATATTCAAGATTGGAATAACGGCAAAATTTCTAATAAATAAGCTATAATATATTGATTTAGAGATATTAACTTCCTCGAGAATTTCTTTTGTTACTTTTTTATCAATATTCCCAGATATTTCTGGATAATTATCTAAAATTAATTGCCTTTTTTTCTAATAAACAT
>CAYNEU010000724.1:0-2365 GCA_964396275.1 uncultured archaeon
GACCTGCCGGTGAATTTCCCGTAGCTAATCCTAAAACAAATTCTTTTTGTTTATTTAATCTGTAGGCAATTTTATCTTTTACTATTCCAGCAGCTACTTCACTCAAGTGATTATAATTTTTTGTTATTATAACTTTAATTGGCAAATTTTATGACCTAATTTATATATGATTATTACTAAAATTTAATCTACAAAATACTTACTTTAATATAAAAATTAACCTCTATCAATCTCTTAAAAATAATCACGCTTAGCATTCAATATATGAAAAATTAAAATATTCTACATACTTTTTATTTCAAAATGTGTGGTATTTTTGGGATAATTACTAATCAGAACAATTTATCCTTAGGAAAAATCGTACTTGAAGGAATTAAGCGCTTAGAATATCGAGGATATGATTCCTGCGGAATAGTATCTCTATCTAATTCTAAATTATTCGTTAAAAAAGATTCGGGAAAAATTGATGAAATTCAAAAAAAAATAAATTTAGCAGAAATTCCAAATAACTCTAAACTTGCCCTTGCCCATACAAGATGGGCAACTCATGGAGCACCAACTAAAATCAATAGTCATCCACATTTAGATTGCTCTAATAAAATTGCAATTGTTCATAATGGGATAATAGAAAATTTCATAGAGTTAAGAAAAGATCTTATCAAACAAGGTCATATTTTTAAATCTGATACAGATACAGAAGTTATTCCTCATTTAATTGAACATAACATGAAAGAAGGTTTAAATTTCAAAGATTCAGTAGTTGAAGCATTAAAGTTATGTAGTGGAGCCTATGGATTGGCAGTTTGTCATGCTGATTACCCTGATATAATTATAGTTGTTAGAAAAGAATCTCCTTTAGTAATTGGAATAGAGGAAGGTAAAACTACTTATTTAGCCTCAGATATCCCTGCTTTTTTACCATTAACAAGAAAGTGCTATATTATGGAGGATGATGAACTTGCTGTTCTAAAAGCTGGAGAAGTTGATTTCTATGATTTAAAAACTGATAAAAAAATTAATAAGGAATTGCAAGTAATTGAATGGAATATTGATGCGGCAGAAAAAGGTGGTTATGAACATTTTATGCTAAAAGAAATCTACGAAGAACCAAATGCAATGCGTCGAACTCTGAAAATTTCTAAGGATCTATTACGAGTTTTTGCTAATATATTGTGGTCGGCTGAAAACATTTATATTACCGCTGCAGGAACATCTTTTTATGCTTCTTTAGCCGGAAAGTTTATTGTGTCACGATTTTTAGATAAGTATATTCAAGCAATTGAATGTTCTGAATTTCAAACACAATTGTCTAACTCATTAAAAAATGATTCAGTAATAATTGCGCTCTCACAATCAGGTGAAACAATTGACACAGTTGAAGCAATTAGATGGGCAAAAAGTAAGAAGAATGTAAAGATCTTAACAATTACAAATGTAGTGGGATCTACCCTTACAAGGTATTCTGATAATGTAATTGTTACTCAAGCAGGACCAGAGATTGGGGTGGCAGCAACTAAGACTTATTGTACTCAGGTACTTACGTTAGCTTTGATTGCATTAGAAATTGCAAAACTAAGAAAAGTTGAATTAGATTCTGATATTGAAAAGTATGAATTAGCTTTAAAATCAACTCCTCAGATTATTGAGACGTTTTTAAATGAAAATATCGATGAGATTAAAAATATAGTAAACACATTAGAAAAAAGTGTTCAATTTTTCTTTTTAGCAAGAGGAATCTCAATCGCTACTGCTAAGGAAGGAGGATTGAAATTAAAGGAAGTTGCTTGTCGTTTTATCGAAGGGTATTCTGCAGCCCATGCGAAACATGGACCGATTTCTCTAGTTAGAGAAGGATTTCCTATTATATTTATAGCACCCCCAGATGAGACATATCAACGTTTAATTGGAAATGTTATGGAATTTAAGGCAAGAGGGGGTAAAATTATTTCTCTTGTTGTTAAAGACGATAAAACAATTGCAGAATTAAGTGATTTAACAATTCGAATTCCCCAACCAGGAAATAAATATCATAATATATTCAGTCCGATAACTTTTACTCCTGCTTTACAATTACTAGCATATTATGCTGCTCTACTTCACGGATTAGATCCAGATAAACCACTTAATTTATCAAAAACTGTTACTGTTCATTAGTTTTTTTATGAACCAATAATGATAATTTTAAAAGAAAAATGGTTTTTAGACAAAGGATGGAAGATATTTCAAAATAGTACTGCGTGTTTTTTCCACAATACTTAGAAGCCAAGAATTTCCAAGTTCTATAATGTTTTCATTTAAATTTTTTATTACATTAATATAATTGCCTCTTATTGTCTCTAAATTCTTCAAAAATTCATCTCTTTTT
>CAYNEU010000725.1:0-1541 GCA_964396275.1 uncultured archaeon
TTCCAATAATTTAAATAACTTTTAATTAATCTTTTAGATTGTTCTAATGTTTTCAATGGCCCCATAGATAAATACGCAGTTATTCTATCGTCATTTAAGCTTTTAAAAACAAAATCTGTATCATTTTTAGAAATTTTTCTAAGAAAAAGATTTCCATCACTAATTTCTTCAACTAATTTTTCATTAGAAGTCATTTTGTCAAGTTCAAAGATAGTTATATCCTATATTGAAATTGTAATTTATAAATTTATCAAAGAAAATGATTATGACAATGCTAAATAAAAGAAAAAATATTTTTAAAAATTTTAGGCAAATTAGATTCCTTTGAAGTGTGGAGTATCTTTTACTTTTCTGCTACCACCACAGTTTTTGCAGGTACTTCCATCCTCCATTTTACCCTTTCCACCGCATACAGGACATTTAATTCTACGATTGAACGCTAATATTCCTTCTTTGGCGTCTTGACTTCCAGCAAATGTTATCCCAAAACCCATTTGTTCCATCATTATCCCTAATTGAGGATATCGGGTGCCAAATTTTACACATTTTTTAATTACAAATAACGATGTTGTTGGAGCATCTCCTAACCATTTTGCCTTCTCATGAACCAATTTTTCAAATTCTTCACCAGCAGGAGCAATCCAAGACACATATCCCCACTCTAACATTGTTTTGGCATCAATATGTTCTCCAAACATTGCCATTCTCATTGCTCTATTGACCCCTATTTTTGATGCTAATCTGGTTACTCCTCCATTAGCTGAAAATATCCCTCTGTTAATTTCTGGTATTCCAAACTGAGATCTATCAGAAGCAATAATAATATCACAACATAATGTAAGCTCAAATCCTCCGCCTAATGCAAATCCATCAACTGCTGCAATTATAGGTTTAGTAAATTGTTCTAATTCATCATAATCTCTATGCCGTATTCTCATTGCTTGACTCATGTGCATAGGGATATTTGGTTTTAATCTTGGATCAAATAACGCAGTTAGATCCGCTCCAACAGAAAAGGAGGGCTTTTTAGTAATTTCTTTTGTACCTCGTAATACAACTGCTCGTATTGAACCGTCCCATTCCATCAATCTTAGCGCTCGAGATATTTCAGCAACCACTTTGTCAGTTAAGGCATTTAATCTGTCTGGACGGTTTATTGAAATTACAGCATAATTTCCATCAACAGTACCTTCTCTTATAACCTTTCCTTCCTCATCTACCGCTGTTGGCCATTTAATCTTTAAATACTCAAATTTTGATTCTTCAGCCATTTTATTTTCTACCTTTTAATATCTTTTATTTTATTTCTCATTATTTATGGTTTTAAAATATTTAGTATTATTTTTTTTCGAATTAAAAATTTTCAAATTAATTTTTTGAAATATTCGTACTTTAACATAATAAAAAAAAAATAAGAATATATAAGTTAAATTCTGTTAGTTTACTTTCTCATTTTAACAAATTCTCCTGATTTCATCAAATTACAAGGCTTTAAATATTCCTTTCCTGTCTCAGCTGCAAGTTTTTCTAATAATTCAGAC
>CAYNEU010000726.1:0-4627 GCA_964396275.1 uncultured archaeon
CGAGAATGGATTTTAATAAATTACATATTCAATTAATATTTAAAATTATATTTTTGATAATTTAGAATAAATTTATTATCAACTTCATTGAGACTTTTTATTTTATATAATAGAATGTCTCGTTCTTGTTTTGTAATAACAGGAAATTTATAGTAGCCAGATTTATATTTTATTTCTTTATTTTGCTTTTGATAGTTTTTTATGAAATTGACATGCTGATTTAGTCTATCATTTAATAATTCAAGATTCAGTTGTTTAATATTCTCTATATTTTTTTTTAATATATTTATGAATTCGGAGTTAATCTCATACCCAATTGAATTTCTTGCAGAGATCATTGCTGCCAAAGATGTTGTTCCTGTTCCCCAGAAAGGATCTAAAATTGTATCTTCATATAAAGAATACATATTTATTAAACGAAATGGTAATTCTAAAGGATAAGCTGCTGATCGTTCCCTGATTTTATTTTGATTAGAAATGTTTTTATTTAGATTTTGAGAAGATCCTCTTATCCCCTCCCAGATATCTGAAAACCATTTATTCCTTTCTTCCCAAAAAAAAGCACTATGATATCTATTTTCAGATTTTGGTAGTATATCTTGTTTAATATCTCCTTTTCTAAAAATTAGAATGTACTCATGCTCAAGAGTAACATACGCATTTGGAGGTAGCATACCAGAACCTAAGAACTTATTTGGACTATTTGTTGGTTTTTTCCATAAAATACTAGGTAATTCAACAAAATCTTTATTTTGGAAAAAGCTGGTTATTTTTACATGATTTGGAAATAATTGGAAAGTCTTGCCAATTTTTCTTGTAGCATCTCCAATATTTATGCAAGCAATTCCTCCTAATTTTAATACTCTAATTACTTCACTCCACACTTTCTCTAGCTCTGCATGCATTAAATTAAATGCTTCTTTACCATCTTCCTCGTTGAACGCTTGTTTTATCTCATTATTTAAAGTAAAAAATAATAAATCCCACATCTCGATCATAGGATAAGGTGGTGAAGTTATCATTAAATCTACAGAATTAGATTCTAATTCACTCATATCTGATGAATTTTTGAAAAATATTTTATGAATAGTATCCATTTTCGATGATCAAAGATTAAAAATTCAAATTCTATACAACAATATTCTATTTAAAATTTATATAAATTATTATCAAAGAATAGATAAAGATAAGTCGTAGCACCGAAAATATTCAAATATTTGTAATAATCCTTGATTTATTCTTATTGAGTATTTAATTGGCTTAATAAATGGGTTAATTTAAAATTTTTAGTCTAATAATTGATTAAAATATCCTATAATTCTCAGCTTATTATCAAATCGATTAAAATCTGTTATAATTCCTTTTAATCCAGAGCCATTATGATAAAGAAATTTATCAAATTTCATATTGACTATTCCAGAGCTTCCAGGAAGGATTTCTTCTCCGTTAATAAATTTAAATGGTGAAGCTTTTAAATCTACTAACGCATTATATTGAATTCCATTTCTTGGCTTGATACTTTCATTTTTTGGTTTATAAAATTGATTGACAAAGACCCTTGCCTTAATTTGGAGTTCTGATTTGTATAATCCTTGATTAATTAAAATATTATCTCTACTGATATCATCTGCGGAAATATTACCCTTTAAAGCAAGACCGACCCGATCACCTTTAATAGCCGTTTTAAAATCTCGATCATGTTTTTGGATGCTTCGAATAATAACTTTCTTACTTGGGCCATCATATCCCGTTAATTCCAACATCTGACCTGTATTAACTCTCCCTTCTTTGACAATTCCTAAAATAACTGTTCCAATACCCTTTACTGGAAAAGCATGATCTATCAAAATTTTTGTAATTCCATTAATTTCTACATTTAATTCTTGAGATTGTGAATGAATTTCAATTATTTTCTTTTTTAACGTAATATAGTCTTCTTTAATCTTTAAATCGAATATTTGTGCATCTTTTAAACTTGTTGTATCAAGAATTTTTTTAATTTTATCTTTTAAATTTAATAATTTCCATTCATTACTTGAGTTAATACCGGAAATAATTACTAAATCTTCAGTATTATATAATTGGTGAAATAAGTCCATTCCAACTATTATTTCACCTAAAATAGAGTTTAAGCCAATATCTAAATCTATAACCAAAAGGTGAATATTAGTTAAGACCAGTGTTTGTAAAAAAGGTTTAATTTTATCAGGAAAATCTAAAGGGGTTAAAGCACAAAACACTTGGTTCAGCTCAACATCAAGTCGATTATAAAATTGAATATCTGATTTTGTGCCAGGAGCACCTAATGCTTGTCCTATAAGTTTATTGTGTTCTAAATTTTCTCCAAAAATTCCTACAATAAAATTATGTTCCACAGATTCACTCATTAAATCTAAAAAATGTGTACTGAAACTAAAGTTTTACGATTAAAAAGGAAAAGTTTAAATTTTACATTTTTAATTCTGATTTTTAATAGTTTATTTATACAATTAAAAAATTTAAAATTAAATTAACCATTAGTTGATTATCATGGTTAGAAATGCTAAGGTTAATCAAGTAATTTTAATCATTTTAGATGATGTTCGGGCTGAACATTTATTTGGTTTAATGAATAAGGGTAAACTTCCAAATATTAAAAAAATAGCAGATAATGGTATTTCATGTTCCAATTGTGTTACCTCTTATCCTGCTATTACTTTTCCATGTTATGGAAATATAGTTACTGGCTCATACTCAGGATATTTTCCTAAAGAAGGAAATGCTGTTCCTTTGTACCATTGGGTAAATAGGACAGACCCTCCATCAACGAATAAAAAACCACCTTTTTTTCGTAATTATTCAGATAGATCGCAAGTATTAAAAATAAACAAAGATATTGGAAAAAATGTAAAAACAATATTTGAACAAGCTCCTGAAGGGAATATGTTAAGTTCCTTTTGTTTTTTATATCGTGGAGCATATTTTACTGTATCTAAAGTAGTCTCTGATATAGAGGGTATATTTAAAAGCATTTCAAATGGTTTTACAAATCCCAGTATGTATTTCTCTAATAATGAAGTTCCATTAATAAGCGTAGGTTATATTATGCATACAGATGATATTATGCATGAAAAAGGATTTGAGGATCCTGATTACATCAATCTAATTATTAAATGTGACAAATACATAGGAAATATAATGAATACTTTGAAAAAAACCGGATATTATGATTCTACTGCTATTGGTTTAATTACAGATCATGGTAACTTTAAAGCAAAGAAAATTGTTGACCTTGAATCATACTTTCAACAAAAAGGATTAATACAGTATAATCCCGAAAAAGGAACTGGAGATTTTGATTGTAATTTTGGATCAATGGGTTTTTTTAATTTTCCAGGAGATACATGGCACCATCATCCTTCAATTCAACAGATGCGGAAATTTACAGTTAGTGGAATGAATAAGCAGGAACTGAATCTTTTTAATGTTCTATGGGAAATTCCTGGAGTTAAATATATGTACTATAGAGATGATAATAATAAACCCGATAAAGGAGTAATTCACATTGAACATTTAGAAAAAGATTCTGGAAAAAAAAGACATGGAATGATAGAATATCGAGGTTTTGGAAAAGAACAACAAACCAAATATACATTTGAAGGTAATGATTTTTATCAATACAGCGATAACGAGAAGTCAGCTAAAATTCTGGATAATAAGTTTCATATTTTGGAAGAATGGTTAGAAGCTACAAATCATATCAACTTCCCTATAATAATTGATCAGATTCCACGCTATTTTAAAAATCCCAGATCATGCGATATTATTATTTCAACGTTAGGGGAATATGGTTTCAATTATGACCATGGAGTAACTCAAAGTGCTTCACCTTACATTCATGATATTGGACTTAGAAACTGTATGATAGTTCCATTTATTATTGGAGGTTCACCTGAGCTTCCACAGAAGGAATTGAAATATTGTAAAACAACAGATATGGTTCCGACTCTATTAGAATTATTAGGAATTAAACCACATTCAAGTGTTATTGGAAAATCTGTATTCAATTATCCTTAGAATTTTCAGTTAATTCTTTTTTTTATATTAAATGATAAATAAAATGATTGTTGGACAAAAGTTTCAAAAATTTTCCAGAAAATAATTTTTATTAACATCCTTAATCTAATTTGAGTTATGATAAAAAGAAAAAAACAAGACACTAATAATGCATCACCCTCAAAAAGAGAATGGTATCGCTTAAGGCGTATGCCCAGATTAATTATTTATGGATTTGGTATTGTAACCCTTTTTTGGTATTTTTGGTGTGTGATTGGTTTAGTTATTGGAATTCTGTATTATATTTTCTTAAAAGATAACGCATGGAAACGGAATGGAATTATATTAGCGATTGCTATTGGCTTTATTACAGTTTTTGTCCATTTCTATAAGGAAATCGCTCCTCTTCAGATCGTAATCTGGTATTCTGTTATTTTCATTATATCTTATTCAGTAGTTTTACTTATTTTAGAGATTTTAAAAAGGAGAAAAATAAATATCAAAAAAATCATTCAATGGTGTCAGAGGTATGAGAAATTATCAAAGAGAAAACATAGAGCGATTGAATTAATTATTATATTCATACCTATTA
>CAYNEU010000727.1:0-3178 GCA_964396275.1 uncultured archaeon
TTTAATTATTTTTCCTTATTTTTTATAGATAATCTTCTACATTTATTCCATAGTTCTTGAACAAATCTTTATTTGCATTTAAATTCTGTTCCGTGTAATTAATTAAGAATTGCTCAAATTTATGTGGATCAGTGCCTTTCATCACGAAAGGCATAAGAACAGCCCTCATATCATATATATACAACTGATTGTTTTTAATGCCGTTGATATATTTTTTTACAGTTCTATCAGGAAGCATTGCCTTACTTTCCATATCTTGTAGGCTGGAATATAAATTTCCCGAAGTTTTTCTTCTCCTACGTCATCCATAACTTTTCTTGTTTACTCCTCCAAATTATTTCAGATATCGAATGCAATAATATAATTATTAAATTCTTGGGAGTGCGTGTTATTTGAGGAGATTAACTAGACTCTCAATTTCTTTTACAATTTCTTTAATATTTTCATATAATGCAATTTATTTGATAAAAAGTATAAAAAGTTTAAAATTGGATAAAAATTTCACTCAATAGTTAAAAATTTATAATTTACTATACCTCAACGTAAATATTAAACTAAGTTCAAATAACTGTCTATTTTGGTTAGAGGTTCTTTCAATAAACCTAATATAGAAGGGGTTATTATTTAGTAACTTGGTTTTTATTACTATAAGAATAATGAAAGCGATATAATATGAAACGAAAGAGAGAAAAAGTTAAATGTCCGGTATGTGGTTTTACTTTTATTCCTGAATCTTTCTATTATGAAAAAACTCATTTTGATCAATTAGAAGCCAAAGGTCAGCTTATAGAATTTCCAAATGGCAAACATCAAATTGAACTTAAACCATTCACCTTCTTCCGAGGTTCCTATGTTACATATTGTCCTGAATGTGGATACCTTATAAAATTTGCAGGAGAAATCGGGAGAAAAGAAATAATAGAAGATCCATCTCTAATAAAAAAATTAGGGGGGATTAAGGAATTTGGGAAGACATACAAGTACCAATTTGACTCAAATGAGAAACCCTATATGGATTACTCAGATTATTTTATCGAAAAAGTGGATAATATTAAAATTAGTATTAAGAAAGTTTTAGATGAAGTTAATTTTGACCAATGGGGAACTTCCTATAATAAATGGAAAGAAGACAAATCTATTGATTCGTTCAAATTCTTAATTCATTTTTACACAACTTTAGTAGAATATTTAGATTCCCAAGTTGAGGAAGATAATAATAAATCAGTGATCCAAAAAATTGAGGAATTACACTTACCACAAAACCTTGAAATATTAACAAAAAAAGTAAGAGATTTAAGAAATAAGATAGCGCATGAAGCGTATGAACTAACTGAAGAGGAGGAAGAGTTAGTTGAAAGCACCTTCACTCAATTCATGCGATACTTAATAATAAAGCAATTAACTCCCTTGAATTTAGATAAGATTAAGATTGAACCCGAATACAACTTTATTGATATTAATAAAGTATACTATGAAATCCAAGATTTTTTACATATATATTTAGGGAAATTAATGCATATTAAAGAGTTTTATACCGTATTCTTAGTTCCATTATTAGAAGGACTCGGATTTAGGCATCCAGATTATAACCCATAATAACCTTATTTGAAGATAATTGAAAAATTACCCTTAAGATCTTTAAATCTTACGAGAAAAGCTGGGACCTTTTCTTTACATTTTTTATACTGTTCTCCAAATCTTTGAATTAACTCTTTTTCTTCTACAAATTTACGGTGTAAATTTATTCCTATTATAAATAAGAAAAAGTAGATCAATGAATAAATCGAGAATCTTAAAAATATACCCCCAATACTAAATAACCTTAAAGCATGATAATTTGGATGATGTAATATAGAGAAAGTCTCATGATTTAATTTTAATAGGAAAAGACGATTTTGTGTGTCCCCCTTCACAAGCTCAACGCATGCATGATAGTATTCCGAATTCTGAGCTCTATATATTTAAAAAATGTGGTCATTATCCTTTTTATGAGACGCCAGATGAATTTTTCAGAGTTTTGTATAATTGGTTTAAAAGAGTACATCATAAATCAAAATTACATTGAAAATTTTAGTTAAAATCTATTATCCTTTTTTATATGATTCTCAGTATTTTGAATACAGAACGTAAAATTAGAGATATTTTTTAATAATACTTTTTTTATAAATGTATGTCCATAATAAAAGAGTTATTATATCCTGCTCCTTTCTATAATTTTTTATCCTATCTTTCTGAATCTGAAGTTAAGGAACAAATTCTCGATTGTGGTTCAGGTGGTTCTTATCCCAAACAATCACTTTTTGTTCTGTTAGGATTTGATATCATCGGTATTGAATGTTCGGAAGAACGATTAGAACAGGCACAAGATTATGCGAAAAGAAACAATTTAGAATTAACTATGCAATTAGCTGATATGCGTGCTATACCATTTGAATCTAACAATTTTGGACATGTCTACTCTTGGAATACGATATTCCATATGAATAAGACGGATATTAAAAAAGCTGTAGATGAGATGATTCGTGTTTTAAAACCGGGGGGTCTTTGTTTCTTAAATTTTCTCTCTGTAGATTCAGAGTTTTATGGTGAAGGGGAAGAAATTAATCCTGGGGAGTGTATACAAATTGAAGGCGATGAAAAAGTTATGCACACTTTTTTTACTGACGAAGAATCTGATAGTTTTTTTGAAAACCTAAATATTGAGATATTATTTAAAGAAAAAAGAATTTTATACAAGAAATTTGAAGATAGAGAAGTTTTGAATGATAGTTATATTGACTATATTGTTCAAAAGAAAAAAATATGAAATTATGGAATTTTTATTATATTGAAGAATTTTATCTTATGTTGTGAATATATAAACCCATTAATAAATATAAATTTTAATCAAATAAAATTATACTAATTAAGTCTAAGAGGAGATAAATATGATATTTAAAGAGGAAAAAATATCAAACTCGAGAAAGGCGATGTTTATAATCTTTTTTATTGTGTGTGCTATATCAAGCATCCTGATTACATCAGCTATTCACTTTAAAATTTTAACAGAAATTCAACCAGGATATCTGTATAATGTTTATCTTTTAACTTTCCTATGGGTGGACATTCTAATAGGTTTTGGGATAGGTTTCGTTTTATTTGCGTTCATTGGCATGGTCATTAATTATTATTTCACTCT
>CAYNEU010000728.1:0-3790 GCA_964396275.1 uncultured archaeon
AGGTAAAACATTTATAGATAAAGATGGAATAAAAAAAGCATTATTGATCTCAAGAGATATTACAGAACGTAAAAAAACAGAAAAGAAATTAAAGGATTCTGAAGAAAAATACCGAAGTTTAGTTGAAGATGCGCAGGAGGGTGTTTGGGCTTTAGATGAAAATGAAAACACTATCTTTGTTAATCCAAGAATATGTGAGATGCTTGGCTATTCTAAGAATGAAATGATGGGTAAAAATCTTCACTCTTTTATTCCCGATTCAATGGAAGCTTTAATAAAGGAAAATCGATCTAACCGCAAAAAAGGTATTAAAGAGACTTATGAACTCCAGTTGGTAAAAAAGGATGGAAAAATCATCTGGACTGAAGTAAAAGCAGCTCCTATCATGTATGAAAATCAAAGTTATAAAGGTTCTTTTGCTTACATTACTGATATTAAAGATAGGAAAACCGCAGTAACACAATTAAAAAATTCTGAAGAAAAGTATCGAGAATTATATGAGAACGCACCAAATGCATATTTCTCAATAAAACCAGATCAAACAATCAAAAATTGTAATAAAACAGCAGAGGAACTTTTAGGTTATTCAAGAGACGAGCTTTTGAATATGAAAGTTTTTGATTTGTATGCAAATAATGAAGAGGGGATAATAAAAGCTAAAAAAATTTTTAAAGACTTCTTGAAAGGTCAAAAACTTCGCGACCAAGAACTCTTAATGAAAAAAAAAAATGGGAATCTTGTATGGATAAGTTTAACAGTTAATCCTATTTTGGATAATAAAGAGAACATAATAGAATCACGTTCGATGATTATAGATATTTCAAAACGTAAGGAAAATGAGGAATCTTTAAGAAAGTTAGCATATAATCTTAATGAACGTGTTAAAGAATTACAATGTTTAAATAACATCTTAAAATTAGCTCATATACATAAAGATCCAATAGGTAAGTTTTTTATTAAAGCGTTACAGAATATTCCTCCAGCTTGGCAGTTCCCTGAAATTACATGTGTAAGAATTATATATAATAATCAAGAATTCAAAACAAAAAATTTTATGGAATCTAAATGGAGCCAGAAAGTAGATATTAAAACATATGGTAAAATAATGGGTTCTTTAGAAGTATATTATTTAAAAGAGATGCCAGAATCAGAGGAGGGTCCTTTTCTTAAGGAGGAACGAAATTTAATCAATACGATTGGTGAGATATTTAATACGATTACTGAACGTACAAAAGCAGAGGAAAGCATCTTAACATCTGAACAAAAATTTAAGGATCTGATGGAAGCAGCTCCAATTGGAATTTCTATGAGTAATTCAGCGGGAGAAGTATTTGACCTCAATTCTCAAGCCTATAAAATCTTTGGTTACAATTCGAAAGAAGATTTCCTAAAAATGCCTGCTAGTGCCTCCTATTACAACCCAAAAGATAGAGAAATGTTTGTTGAATCACTTGAAAGTGGATCCGTTAATGATTTTGAAGTCTATTTTAAGCGTAAGGATGGAACTCCATTCTGGGGATCAATAACATCCATTGCTAAACAATTTGAAGGGAAGATGATATTTATTAACACATTCCAAGATATCACTGAGCGTAAACAAGCTAACCAAAAATTAAAAGCATCTGAGGAAAGATACAGAAGTATAAGTGAAGAATTAGAAACGATAATGGATCAAGTGCCTGGATTAATTTTTTATAAAGATACTGAAAATAAATTCATTCGAGTCAATAGACATGTCGCTGAAGCTCATAAAATGACAAAAAAAGAACTGGAAGGTAAAAGTATATTTGATTTATATCCTAAAGAACAAGCACAATCTTACTGGAACGATGATTTAGAAGTGATTAAAAGTGGTACGCCAAGATTAAATATTGAAGAGCCTTGGGAGACAGTAGAGGGTTCAAGATGGCTTAATACAAGTAAGATACCGCTTTATAATAAGAATAATGAAATTATGGGTATTATAGGATTCTCAATAGATATAACTGAAAGGAGAATCGCTGAACGAAAATTAAAAGAAAGTAAACAGTTATTGCAAAGTACATTTGATAGTTTAAACGATGCGATTTTTATATTAAACGCTGAAAGTCCTCCCAAAATTATAAATTGTAATTCAGCAGCGGTAAAAATATTTAAATATCCGTATGATGAAATGATTGGACAAGATACAAAATTCTTGCTTGTTAATGAAGATGAATTACATAAATTTCAAGATCATCTCTACCATATAGTTGAAGATGATGGATATTTGCATGATTTTGTGTTTAAGATGAAGAGAAAGACGGGGGTTGTTTTTTTTTCTGAACATAGTGTCTTCCCTTTAGTAGACGATCTTGGAACGCGATATGGATGGGTCAGTGTTGTAAGAGATATCACAGAACGTAAGAGAGGTGAGCAAAAATTAAAAGAATCTGAAGAAAAGTATAGGATGTTGGTAGAAAATGCTCACGATGGCGTCTGGGCAGTAGATGAAAATGACAATACTATCTTTGTTAATAAAAGAATTTGCAAGATGCTTGATTATACCAAGAATGAGATGATTGGTAAAAGTTTATATAAATTTTTAGATGCCCCGATGATAGAATTGATCAATAGTTATCGAGCCCGAAGGGAGAGAGGTTTGAAAGATACTTATAATCTTGAGTTTATAAAAAAAGATGGTGGCAAGATATACACAAATCTTAGAGCAACGGCAATTTTGGGAGAGAATGGAGAGTTTAAGGGTTCATTTGCCTACATTACTGATATTACTGATAGAAAAATCACAGAACAACATTTAAAAGAATCCGAACAAAAATATAGAAATTTAGTTGAGACCTCTTCAATGGGATTAATGGAGATTGATATCAAGGAAGGAGGAGTTATATATATTAATCCTAGATTATTAGAAATTGTTGGTTATACCAAAGACGAATTAATTAGCAATGGAACGTTTTATAAAGCTATTTATCCAGATGATTATAAAAAAGTTACAGAGTCAAACGGAGATAGGGATATTGAGTTCAGATTAATCAACAAGAAAGGAAAAATTAAATGGCTATCGGGAAGAACATTACATCATTTTAATGAGCAAGGAGAACTAATTTATTTAAGATTATGGTTACAAGATATTACAGCAACGAAAGAGCTTGAAGAAATAAAATCTAATTTGTTAACAAGAGTTTCACATGAAATCAAGACACCTCTCATATCAATCAAAGGATTTACTGATCTTTTATTAGAAGAGTATAGGAGCAGTTTAGATAAACAGACGATTGCATTCTTAGAAAAAATTAAAGAGGGTGGTGAGAGGCTAAAATTACTTATCAATCGTTTTTTAGAGGCTTCACAGTTAGAAAAAGGATTAGTAATATTAAACGAATCTTATGAAAATTTATCCCTATTGATTAAAAAGGGGATAGGAGACGTGGAAGGGTTAATTAAATTAAGAAATCATACTATTCATGTTGATATTCCCGATGAATTAATGATTTATCTTGATAAAGAGAAGATTCAATCTGTAATTTCAAACTTATTGATAAATGCTATAAAGTATACACCTAGTGGAGGTAATATTACCATAAAATTAAGAATCAAGAAAAAAACTCTAATATTTTCAATTAGAGATGATGGAATTGGCCTGCGCAGAAAGGAGATAGCACAATTATTTAGACCTTTCGGGAAAATTGAAATATATGGAAGAGGTTGGGATATAATTTCTGATGGGATTGGATTAGGCTTATATCTTTCAAAAGAAATTATAGATTTACATAATGGTAAAATCTGGGTAGAATCACCAGGTTTGGATAAA
>CAYNEU010000729.1:0-4981 GCA_964396275.1 uncultured archaeon
TATAATTATAACCTGAATTGCAAAACGTAAGAATGTTATTAAAATGATATTTAACAAATATTTTTCAATATTTAGAGATGAGAAAATCAAAATTAAGCCAACAATTATTGCTAATAACCCTCCAGTTTGAGAAGAAATTGGATATTCTAATTGAAGAATATTTGATCCTAATAAATTTAATAAAGGTATGATAAAAAATATCATTAATATCCCAAATAAAACCTCATAGATCCCTCCAATCAAGCTGAAAATCTTCAATAATCTTTTTGCTTTTCCCTCATCCATTTTTAAATCACAAAATATTTAATTAACGACCTAAAAAGTTAGGATCTCTTTTTTCAAAAAATGCTAATAATCCTTCAGTAAAATCTTCTGAATCAAATGCTTTAAACAAGGCATCAGCTTCATTATCAAGTGCCTGTATTGTTTTATCTTCAAGGAGTTTATTAATAGCTAATTTTGCTAATCCAATCGAATAAGTAGGACCCTTTGCTAACCTTTCAGCAACTTCTATAACTCTATCTATAAATTCCTGAGCGGGAAAAACTCCATTGATTAATCCTATGTTTAAAGCTTCCTGAGCACTAAACCTATCACCGAAAAAGATCAATTCTTTCGCTTTATGTATTCCTACTATCCTGGGGAGAATATAGGTGGAAGACATCTCAGGAATGATCGCTCTTTTCATAAAAAAAGTACCAAGTTCCGCATTATCTGCAGCATATATTAAATCACAATTTAGCGCAATATTTAACCCTCCTCCTAAAGCTAACCCATTTATAGCAGCTATTATGGGTTTAGGTGTTCTTTGTAACTTTAACACTGTTCTTTTTTGAGAAACATCAATTTCTAGTTCTCCTGATTGCATTTTTCCTCCATCTTCAACAGTATCTACATCTCCTGCCATTCCTTGACTTGCTTGATTAAAATCTCCTCCCGTTGAAAAAGCACGACCTTTTCCAGTGACAATTGCTGCTCGAATTTCTTTATTATTAGTGATTTCGTCTAAAGCATCATATATTTCATCAAACATTTTGCCATTTATGGCATTTAATTTATATTCTCTATTGAAAGTGATAATACTTACATTGTTTTTAACTTCAAATAAAAGATATTTGAATTCCATTTCTTAAACCTTTTTTAATTTTATTTTAATATAAAAATGAAAAAAAAATTTTAGTATATTTAAAACTCTATTTCATTAACATTTGCATTTTAAGCATGTCTGACATAGGACCCTTTGCCTTTAGTTTACCACCCATAAACGCTTTTGTTGGACTTAATTCGCCATCCATGATATCAATAATAACTTCACTTTGGGTTGTAATTGTTATATCTGGTTCTTCAACTTCACCTTCTTTTATTTCACATTTAGCGTCCTTAAAAACAAGGTAGTAATTGTTTGTATCAGTAAAATTGAATTGTAAAGTTTTATTAAAATCTGCGAATCTTTCTTGATATGCAGGATCATCCAACTTACTAACCATCTTTTTAATACCTTCAACTAATTCTTCATCTACCATTATTCTTACCTCCTACTTTTTTATTTTTATTAAAAAAAACTAATTATTTTCCCTTCCATTTTGGTTCTCTATTCCCCTCCATGAAAGAGGTAAAACCTTCAATAACATCTTCACTATGGAATAGTTCTTGGAATGGTTCCCATAAACTACCAATCGCTCTAGTTCTTGTATAATGGTATCCTTGTTGAAACCATTTTTTAGTCCATTTGTGGCTTAATGGGGCAACTTTTTTCATTCCATCTGCCATCTCCATTGCAGCATTCATTAATTCATTATGGGGAACTACTTGATTAACTAAACCCATCCTATGGGCTTCATCTGAGGAAATAATTTTACCAGTTAATAGTAGTTCCTTAGTATGACGCATTCCAATCAATTCGGGAAGTAATAGGAATGCAACACCACTCGCTAAACCTCTTCGATTTTCCCAAAAACCCATTACCGCATCATCAGCAGCAATAGCACAATCACACCATAATGTAAGTTCAAGCCCTCCAGCATATGCATAACCATTTATAGCAGCTATTATAGGTTTTGGATAACGTGCCATTAATTCACAAGGATCGAGTAAGATACCAAGAAAATCTCCTAGATTCGTAAAACCCGTAGAAGACATTTCTTTTATATCTAAGCCTGCTGAAAAAGCACGACCTCCCTTGTATTCATCGTCATTTCCTGTCAATATAATAACTCTTACGTTTATGTCATCCCAAGTATCTGATAATACTTGCCCAATACTTGCCCAGACATCTCTGCATAGCGCATTTCTTCTTTCTGGTCGATCTATAGTTATTATTCCAACCTCATCTTTCACTTCAAACTTAATTTCTTTATATTTTGCCATTTAAATTTACCTCCATAACTTATTTATAATTTATCAGCTTCTTCTTTTGTTGGACCCCTAACAGAAGGAGTTAGCATACGTTCATCAACATCTTGCTTGAATTCTTGTCTACCAATAAATAATTTCAATATGTCATTTGACCCCCCCGCTATTTGCATCAATGCTCCATTTTTTAATACACTACCAATCCCCGTTTCTTGAAGGTATCCATCACCGCCAACGATGAAAAGAGCATCTAAAGCCATTTCCGTTAATGATTGAGTTCCAAATATTTTTGCAGTTGAAGATTTTAATGCAAAAGTAAACATGTCCGCTTCACCCGTGTCAAGTAAATGTGCGAGATAATAGATATAGACCCTTATAAGATGCATTTTCATTGAGATATCTGCCATTCTTGATTGAACACCATTATAACGTGAAATGGGTAACTCAAACTGAACTCTTCTGCGACCATAGGCACGTGCAGTTTCGATAAGATTTTTTGATGACCCTACTACACTTGCTATTCCTAATCTTTCAATATTTAATGCGCTTGTCATGACTGTCCATCCATCTCCGGGATCTAATATCATATTTTCTTTTGGAACCCTCACATCACGATATCTTATTACAGAATTTGCCATTTCCACGTCTCCTATTAAATCATTAATTTTTTCTGTAGATATACCAGGAGTATCTGTTGGAATAAGAAATGCTGTCAAGTGACGATGTACTCTCTTCATTTCGGGATCAGTATTTGCATAAAGCATATGATAATCGGAAATTGCTCCAAGAGTTATGAAACGCTTCCAGCCATTTAACACCCATTCATCTCCATCTTCTTCAGCATGAAGCTGAATTCCAGAAGCATCATTACCAACATCAGGTTCTGTAACTGTTATACTAGCCCACTTTTCTCCTTTCACGATGGGCATTAGAAACTTTTCCTTTTGTGCATTTGTTCCAAATAAATGTACTGGCCCTGCACCAAAGACACTCGTTAATAATGGATTCACATTTAAGTTTGACCTACCAATTTCTTCATTCAAGATAGTGTAACCTGCATAACCTTTATCTCGACCACCATATTTTTCCTCTGCTAAAACCATTAAAGGATGAAACCCTTTTTCTGCACATAATTTTGAAGCACTCCATTGAATAACCATTGGATCTTTATTTTGCTCTAATAATTTTGTTGTTCGAGGAACTAATTCTGTATCGCAGAAGTTTTCAACCTCGTCAGCAAATTCTTTAGTTTCTTTATCCCACCAAGGCATATAATCAAACATTATCGATATCCCTCCGCATTGTAATTTTTATAGGCATCTTTTCCCATACCAAATTTTAAGTTAATTTCGCCGATTTCATTTAAACCTTGCCATGAAATTTTCGCGAGTTTGATATTATCACCCTCTACATAGAGATTTGCTAAATTCGCATCACCTAAGGCTCTTAATACGGGTTGAATATCCTTATTTTTCACCCCTAATAATTTAGCCATGAGAGGAGCTTCCATATGAAGTGCTTGGTTATATTCAAAATTTTTCGCCAATAATTTTAAAGCTCTTAATTCTAATTCTTCATACAAATCATAACACCTATTTTTTATAATTTTTGACTATAAATTTTTAATAAATTTAGATCTAAGACGAAATTTTTTTTTATTGAAATTAGATATAAATTCTTTGATAAATGGATCATAAATTCGTTAAAAAATTAACCCTATAACTATTTTAAACCTTTTTAAAATGAGTTTAATTTTTTCTAAATTATTTAAATTGATTTAAATTATCTTTTAAATTATAATAATAATATTGTAAAAAGCAAAAATTTGAAAATAGGATTAATCTTGAATGTAAATGATTTGTTATTTGAATTTTCTAATAAAGAAAGATATAACGTACTCAAATTTTTATATAATGAAGGAAAAAGACATAAACAAATCCAAAGAGATTTAAATATTCCCGGATCTGAAGTATCTCGTCATATAAAAAGATTAAATGAAAAAAATCTCGTTATTAAGGATATAAATAATGAATATAGGATGACAAATGTTGGAAAAATTTTTCTTAGAATGATGGATATTTTTGAGGTTTCATTAAACCATAGAGAATTCTTAAATAGCCATGATATAACGTCAATTCCCGTACATCTTATATTTCAATTAGGGAAATTGAAAGATATAGAATTTGGGGATAAAACTATGGAAAATATGGAAATATTTGAAAATTTAGTGAAAAATTCTGAAATTTTTCTTTATGCAATAACAGATCAATATCAAAAATCTTTATTGAAGGAAGCTGAGAAAAAAATGAGAGCCCAATCAATTAATATAAGAGCTTTAGTAGACAGGAATCTATTAAAATCCTATAATATACCTGATGGCTGGTCAAAATTATTTAAAGATCCAAAACTATTTTTTAAAGATATGTTAGAGAATATTCGAATTTTGGATGAAATTAAAATTTCATTGATAGTTTCTGATAAAGGAGCGATACTATTTTTAAGTAAAGATGGTGAAATTGACTATAGCCAGTGTTTAATTGATAATCATGAAGTATTTATAAACTGGATTAAAGAGTTATTTGAATGGTATTGGATAAAAGGTAAAAGTTTACGACATTTTATTCGGAAA
>CAYNEU010000730.1:0-2099 GCA_964396275.1 uncultured archaeon
AATACAACAATCGAAATTTTTACATTGTTCGATTATATATTTTAATACTTCTTTTTTTATTAAAGGCGCATCGCAAGATAAGGTTAAAACTTTTTTATAATTTAATCTTTTTAATTCTTTAAATGCAGAAAATAATCCAATCATAGGCGTACGTAGAGTCTTACTTAAAGTTTCATCCTTTTCATCTATGATAAAGCCAGTGAGGTTTTTAATATCAATTTTTTTCATATAATCATTTACTTGCTTTATGGATTTAGCAACCAAAAATACATCATATTTAAATTCACTTAAAATATCAAGTAAGTAAGATATAAGAGGCTTTCCAGAAAGTTCAAAAAGTCCTTTATCACTTCCAAATCGACTGCTTTTGCCACCAATTAAAACCGCTATCGCTAGGAATTTGGATTTTTTCCTTATTTTTAACACTTTTTTGTGAGAATAGTTAATATTCTATTAGACTAATAATTAAAAATCATATATGATTTAAATTAATTGAAGATAATAAAACTAATTCTCTCAGTCTATCTAATATCATGCTTCTTAAAAGAAAAATAAAACAAATGAGAGAAAAACCTAAAGAGCATTGTGCTATTTTTGGTGTAACTTGTGATGATCTTGGTTATTCAGTCTCAAATATTTTGTATCGAGGATTAATTGCACTACAACATCGAGGACAAGAATCTACAGGAATATCCATTTTAAAAACAGGAGGTAAAATTTTTACCTATAAAAAAAATGGGTTAGTTTCACAAGTTTTAGAAGAGAAAATTATTTCGCAATATTGGGGAAATGTTGGAATCGGGCACAATAGGTATGCTACAACTGGAGCAGTGGGTTTTAACTCCTCTCTTTATATGCAACCATTTCATTTCAAAAACAATGAAATTGAATTTTCTATGGCTTTCAATGGAACCATAGCTAATTTTGATGAAATCAAAAAGAAAATGGACGAAATGGGACGTATTTTTATCACTGATACTGATACGGAGGTTTTAGCGCAACTAATCGGATCTATTGCTTTAGGAACTGAGGATTGGCCTGAAATCCTAAAGATCACAAGCAAATTATTAGATGGTTCCTATTCTTTGATATTAATGACTTCTGAAGGAGATATTTATGCTATTAGAGATCCATTAGGATTTAAACCTTTATGCATCGGAGAATTGAAAACTGAACAGCGAAATCTATATTTTGTTGCATCTGAATCATGTGCTATTGATGCTGTTGGAGGGTTATTTTTAAGAGATGTACAACCCGGAGAAATTGTACATCTGAGTCACCAAAAAGATATTCATTCAGAAATGGTAATTAAAGCAAACAGAACAGCCATATGTCAATTTGAATATGTATACTTCGCACGACCAGACTCTATTATTGATGGAGTTTCAGTCGCAGAGGCAAGATCACGATTAGGTATGAATTTGGCTAAGAATGATCCTATTTTAAAAAATTCTGAGATAAGGGAAAATGCAATAGTAGTTCCAGTTCCAGATTCAGGCCGAAGTGTCGCAGTAGGATATGCAAAGGAAGCAAAGCTTCCTTATGTAGAGGGTTTAATGAAAAATCGATACGTACATAGAACATTTATTATGCCTGGTCAAATAAAACGTAAAATTGCTGTAAAAGAGAAGTTGAATCCTATAAAAAGCATTGTAAAGGATAAAGATGTTATTCTTTTAGATGATTCTATTGTGAGGGGTACAACAACTCAACAAATAGTATCATTATTACGGGAAAAGGGAGGAGCTAAACGGGTCCATTTACGTGTTAGTTGTCCCCCAATTGTTAGTCCATGTTATATGGGAATTGATTTTCCTACTAAAAATGAATTAATTGCAGGAAGATTCCAAACCCAGTACGGTGACAATTATATAGATGAGATTCAACGAACAATCGGAGCAGATACCTTGTTATATCAAACAATAGATAATTTGACTCTCGCGATTGGAAAGGGTAGAAATGAATTATGTTTAGCTTGTTTAACAGGTGATTATCAATTAAAATCTGTACAAAAAGCAATCGAAGATCAAGATATGGGTTTTGTATGTACTGAACAGGCAGTTAAAGAGATTGTAAGGCAAGGATTTGATCCAATTTTT
>CAYNEU010000731.1:0-5738 GCA_964396275.1 uncultured archaeon
CCCCCAACTAACACATGAATCACGAAGTAAAATAGCTGAAGCGTATGTAATGGAGGATATTCCATTAACTAAAAGAGCCCGAGATAAAGAAAAATCTAGACCTCAAGTAATTTCTGGAGAGAAAGAAAAACCAGAAATTTCAGTGCAGAAAAGTCAAGTAAAAGCTGTTACCCCACCACCACCTCAATCTTTACCTGAAACAACAATTAAAACTCTAACCAAGAAAGAAGAAGTAGCCCCCGAAGAAGAATCAATATCAATTCCTTCTACCAAAAAAGAACCTTCATTTATTAAAAAAGAGAGTATTTATCTAAAATTAACAGAATTTTTCGAAGGTTTACTAACAAGTTACAGTGAGAGTTATGATAGATGGGAGATGTCAATTTCTAATATACTTGGTATCTTGAGGAAAATGCGAAAAATTACAAAGAAGAATACGGATGACTTAACAAACAGTATTTCAAATATTTTTAAAAAGATAGAAGTAGATTTGGAACAATTTAAAGTTAAACGAGACGAAATTGAGAAAGTTGCTGAAGTCGATATTGAGTCAATGTCGGGCGAATTTAAGCGTGTTTTAGGGTTACTTGAATTACAAGTCAAGGAATATCAATTAAAACGGGTTACTGATGAATTTATCCATGAATTAAAGTATCTATCATAGCAAGTAAATTCTTAACATTGAAAAGATAAAATAAAGATATATTTCATAATGACATCTGAAGAGAAAAGTCAGTTACGTCCACTTATTATTGATATTGGAAGCCAAAATTTTCGATTAGGATGGGCTGGAGATGATTTCCCAGATATCATTGCTCCAAGTATTTATGTTGATAATTCGGATTTTATATTTACTTCAGATGTAATTGATGGTCTTGAGGATATCTTTATTGCAGAAAAAGAAGCTGAAAGCCATCTATTTGGACATGAAGCTTTAAAGTACTCAAATATCCTCAAAATTCATGAATTTAAAAAAGAGGGTAATCTCAATATTTTCATGAAATACTTTTATCATCATTATAAACAATTAGAAATCGCTGAGGAAAATGACTTTAAACAACCGATTATTATAATAACACCTTTTTACATGTCAGAATTGGAAAAAACTAAATTGCAGGAAATCTTTTTTAATGTGTTTGATTTTCCATCTCTATTATTTTTATCTGAAAATCAAGGAGTATTAACTACATTACAAAAAACTAGTGGTGTTGTTATAAATATGGGTGAAGTTAGTACAAACATCACCTCATTTTTACATGGATTTTCAAATGCAATGGCTAGAGATACGTTTCCCATTTCTGGCAAGGAATTAACGAGACATCTTTTAAACTTGATTTTAACGAAAAAAAGTTCTAGGGAATTGGTTTATCTTGATAAAATAATAGCACAGGAAATCAAAAACAAACTATCGTTATGCATTTTAGATCCAGATGGAGAAATAAAAAAAATTAAAGATGGCTTTACTAAATATAACAGAACCATAGAATTACCAGATGGAACCTCTTTAGATATTAATTCAGAAAGATTCTTATTTGTCGAACCAATGTTCAATCCTTCATTAATTCATATTGATTATATGGGATTACCGGAGGCTGTATCAAAAGTGATTAAATTTTGGGATCGTGAAAACTGGGAAGACTTATTACCGAATATTATCATTGTTGGAGGTAGCAGTTTAATACCGGGATTAGATAAAAAGTTGAAATTTGAAATATCAAAATATTTTTCAGAAAGAATAAGGGATAAAATTAATGTGATTGCTGTTTCTGGAAGAGAAAATATTGGTTGGATCGGATCCTCAGTATTGTATGCACAAGGAAAATTAAAACAAAAACAAGAATGGATTCAGAATCCCCGCCATGAATCTTCTCAACAATCTCAAGAAAAGGAAGAGTTAAATCAAACTGAAAATAAAGAACAATAAGGTGCGAATTCTCATGTCCGTTAGCATTGATTTAAAACAACAATTTTTAGCAAATTTTCAAAATAAAATTATAACTGCTCGGAAGTTGCTATATGCTGCAAATCATAAATGGGCATCTAAAATTCTTGATAATTTAAGTTTTGAAATCGAGAAGAATGATTGGTTAGATGCTCAGAAGAAGCACCAATTAATAATGATTATTTCAAATTCTTGGTGGATATATCTAAATTCATTAGTAACACATAAAGAAGGAAAAATTGAAATAAATTTAATCAGATATATTGATGCATATAAGAGATTTTTTTCATTTTTATCAAAATTAGATGATTTTTATTTATTTAATAATTTCTGTACGAACCTGCTTCAAGAATTCATTAAGAAGGAAGAATTATCCCAAAAAGGGATAACTAAATTTATTAGCTCCTTTTCAGTAAAACTACATGAGAGAGGGGATTATCAAAAATTATTTGAAATACAAATATTACAAATCTTTTTAAGAAAGTCGGTTGCACCCTCTGAATATTTCAATTTAAGTATGGAAAGATTAGGGAAAACCCTGTTTAATTTAGAACCGAGCAAACGAGCTTTATATATCTATATTTTATTAGAGAGTGTTTCTTTAAAGTATAAATTAATGGATGATTCCGCTGAGTTTGTAAGATCAATCAATAAAATATTAGTAAATCGACTTCCTGGTTATTTAAAAAACGAATTTAGTAATATAAGTAGAATTGCTATTAATGAAAGAAGTTTTAGCACGATTTTACTAGATCTTGAAGAGATTATTTATTATTTAAATGACATTGGTGAATATTCTTGGATTACTATTTTTATTCGTGTTATTTTCTCAATAATCCAAGAATACCAATCATATGGTGATGCTGTCACATATATACGAAAGTTTATTGATTTTTCAATAAACAGAAATCGTTTTGAAATAGCATTCGATATTTACGATTTCTTAGAAGATTTGTTCATCTACAAATCTGATTTATCTTATGATCATAGTTTAATAGAATTATGGGTGGAAGCATGTAAAAAATTTGTAGATATGAAGGAAAAAAAATATCTCCTCCAATCCTTTGAAAAATTAAACACCCATCTAAAATTACCCAAGACTAATGCTCAAATTTTTCATTATTTTTATACGAGCAATATATTGTGGCAATTTAAATCCATGTTTTTTTCTTTAGAACAACGGGATTTTTGGAGAATGATGTTCTATCGAGCATTATTTGAAGAAAAAAATTTTAAACTCGCAGAAAAAATAATTCCTTATCTAGATAAAGATTTTAATAAATTTTTAACAGATCTCGTAGCTTTATATAATGAGGTGGAACCGTTAAAAAAAGAATGTTACTCATTTAATGATCATAGTGAAACTCTAACTTCATTTCATGAAGACTTTAGTATTAAACAGATAATATTGAGAATCGATTCTATAGGGATGATTTCTTATAGAATGATTTCTGTTGATGATAAGATAATTGAAGGATTTATTTCTAATGAATATTGGAATGATACTCAACTAATTGAAATATATAATGAACTTTTCTATGAATCTGAGAATCGAAAATATCTTTTCAATCTGAAAGAATTTGGTGAATTATTATACATATTTCTACCAAAATTAATTCGAGATTTCTTTAAATCATTTAAGATCGAAAGCTTGAACCTAATACCTCAAATATATTTTATCTTAAACAACATGACTATTCCTTTTGATCTCATATACGATAATAATTTTTTCTTATTGAAATATTCGGAGGGTTATAGTGTAGGGGGTGAACCTCCACTCGGTGGTGTTGTTTTTGAAGGATGTGAACGTGAGGATTCTTCGGAAGAACCATCTAATAAGAAGTATAATGTATTAGTAATTGAATCGATCAATTCTAATAATCCTTTAAAATGGAATGAAAAAACAAAACAGAAAGAACAAATTTTCCCTTTTCAAGCTGGTGCGGATGAGTTAGATTATCTCGTCAATTTCTTTAATAATAGAGAGGAGATTGATCAAATTTCCACATTAATTGGAGCTAATTCTACACGAGAAAACATTTTAATACATTTATCTAAAAATATATACCATATTATTGTATTCGTGGGAAATATCTTTTACTCCAAATGGAGCCCTAAGAATAGTTTTTTCCTCATAAATGATAATAACATAATAACCTTTAATGAAATCAATAACATTTTAAATAAAATTGAATCGAAGAACCAACCATTTATATTTTTTAATTCCCAAGTTTATGATATCGAAGGGAAGAAGCTAAGAAATACTCTCAGGAATTTCGGTGAAATTGTGGCTCAATTTGATTATAATAAAATTACTGGTATCGTTTCAAAAAATTATCCAATTTTCAATGATGAAACAAAGCAAATTATTTCAAATTTCTTTATAAATTTCTTCAATAAAAATAGTCAGGGAGTTTCGCTTCTGAAGGCACGTCAACAATCTATAGCAAGTAAGATGGAAAAACTTATTGAAGAACAAGTTAAAGATTTAACTTCGGAAATGGGTACGACACATATAGACTTACGAAGTAGTTTAGCAATTTCAAGTTATTTACTTTTTGGAAAACCATGGAAAAAGATCTGGTCTTGAATTATGTTTTACCATTCGGAAAAACCAATAAATATAAAATATTAATATAAGGTAATTTAAATTATTCTTTAATGATACTAAAAAAGAGTTGGTGTTTAAAATTTCGGATCGTTTGATAGAATTGCGTGTAGAAAACAAACGCTTGAAAGAGCAAATATCTAATTTAGAAAATAAGATATTATCATTAGTAGGAATGGTAGACATAGAATCAAGTGGGGGAGAAAAGAAAAATGTGATTAATGATTCTCTGATAAATTTAATAAATTCAACTAAAGACCAATTGAATGTCGTAGCACCTCACATTGATAGTTTTTATGCAAAAGAACTCAAAGCAACAGTTGATCGAGGGATCCCAGTTCTTCTAATCACTAATGACAGAAGTATTATCCCCAAAAATTTTATATCGATTTATGACGATTTAAAAAATGTTCAAGGGATAAGCATTATTAATAATCCTAATGTAAAATTCTTATTAGTTTTTAATACGGAACAAGCAATTTATTCTGGAGGATCTTTGGATAGAGAAGAATTATCAAAATCAATTTTAATAGTTACTAAAATTCAGGAAAAATCAAAACTAAGATTGATTGCAGAAATTTTCTCACTTATGCTCCCGACCTTTATGAGATGAAATAATCTTTTTATTTTCACCTTATATTTAAAAAAATTAATATTTTATTTTAAGCTATACAATCTAATTGGAGTAATCGAGAACTATCTATTTATGAAATAAAAAATGGTAGAAAATAACCAATTAATAAACTCTCACATTATTTCTGAAAAACTAGGTAAGAGCTCTGAAATTTATCAGCAATCTATAGCTTTTCTAAAAAAACAATCTAAAAATCAAATATCCTATGAACATAGCTTTACACAGTGGAGAGAAATCTTCTCAAATATCTATGGATTTGAAATTAGTTCAGACCTATTTTTAAAACATACTTATTTTTCTTTAATTTTAAAAATAATAGTTATTTCTAAATTATACTCTAGTAAAAACCTCGAATTAGACGAAGTTTATGAGGTGTATCTCGCAAATAATCTGAAAGAATTAAGGATATTCGAATATTCTTATTTATTTTGGACTAATTTTAACAAAGAGTTATTTAAAAAAATATATAGTGTAATTAAATACTCAAAATATGCAAAACAAGACATTTTCAGTGATATATACCAAGAAATATTTCTTCCAGATATTAGACATAA
>CAYNEU010000732.1:0-2156 GCA_964396275.1 uncultured archaeon
CATTGTGTATATCTAATTCCTTATCTTCAGAATATAGAGTGTTTAATAGCGAATGAATTATTAAACATATCAGATGGTCATATTAAAAATTTCGGATCTTCAGATTGTATCTGTAATTCCCATTTGCTTTATTTTAAAGACTTTAAATCAGTAAAAAAATTAATCCAATAATTAAAGCAATATCAATTAATATCTCTGTTATTACTGCTTTTTTTTCATAAATCAAATTAGGGAGCCAAAAGAGTGTTTTTTCTCTGATTTTATCAATAATCCTATGGAAAAAGTTGTTATGACGGTAATCTATTTTTCTGTCTACATTTCTTCTCTTTTGAATTCGCCTTACTATTGTCCAATCCCAAATATCTGGTAAACTAGCAAATATTATTCCTAAATAATAATGATAAAAAGGAATTAATGCACTATAACCAACAATACGTATGCCTATGTTCCAAGAAATCCAGAATTTATCATCCCAATGTGGTTCAGGTGTATGATATGTAATTTTTGAAAATGCATCAATGATAAAATGGGATAAAAAAGCAATAAGTATAGTAAATAAATAGTTAAAAGGGAAAGTAAAAAATATAAAACATAAAATTTGAATGAGTACACCACTTAAAACATGAGTAATTAAATTCATAATATTATCAGTTAAAAAACTTATGACACTTTAAAGAAATAATAATTATAAAAATCCTTAAGTTTAGAAATAATTTTTTATTAGTACATATTATTTAGCACATAAAATATTGAACTGAAATTAAATAAATAAATTATAAGAGGGAAAAATATTATGGGAATGCTTGAAGGTAAGTCTGCCATTATAACTGGCGCAGGGCGTGGTTTGGGGCATGAAGAAGCATTAGCTATGGCCAGAGAAGGATGTAATCTAGTTATTAACGATTTAGGTGCTGCTTTTGATGGATCTGGAGCTGAGTCAAAAATTGCTGATCAAGTAGCAGAAGAATGTAAAAAATTAGGAGTCAAAGCAGTAGCAAATTATGATTCTGTAACTGATTTCAATAAAGCTAAAGCTATGGTTGATCAAGCCATTTCAGAATTCGGAAAATTAGATATTCTTGTGAATAATGCTGGCATTTTACGGGACAGAATGCTCTTCAATATGTCAGAACAAGAATTTGATGATGTTATTGCAGTGCACTTAAAAGGCACATTTAACATGACTCGCCATGCTGCTGCTTACTTTAGGGAACAAGGAAAAGCTAATGAAGCTTTAGGAAATTTTGGAAGGGTCATTAATACAGCATCCGATGCGGGTTTGACAGGGAACGTAGGGCAAACTAATTATGGCGCAGCAAAAGCAGGTATTGCTGCTTTCACCATGAACGCTGCAGCCGAATTAAAAAAATATGCCACCGTTAATTGTATTGTTCCATTAGCACGAACTCGTTTAACTACAGATGCTACTCCCCAAATGGTTGAAATAATGAGTAAACTCGATGAAACTGGACTTGATGTTTTCAATCCTACTAATGTAGCACCAATGGTTGTATTTTTAGCATCAGATAAGGCTAAAAAGATTAATGGAGAAGTGTTTAGAGTCGTAGCTGATCGTGTTATGCTATTCCAAGGATGGCATACCGTTAACCAAATCAAAAACGATCATAAACCCTTTACTCCCCAATTAATTGCCGAAAAGATTAGAGAATTAATGAAAGGTGCCCCAAAAAAAGAAAATTTATACGCTCTTCTTGGCGATTTGGTTAAGATGTAATTTAATTTTTATTTTATTTTTTTCTTTATTTTATTTTTTTTATCAGAGTCAATAAGAAAGTTACTCTAACTTATTTGTAATTTCTTTGAAAATATGATAAATAATCATGATAATTTTATCAAAATCTTCTTCAGATATATCAGCGCTATTGTTCTTTAACTTATTTAAAAGATAATCTAATTTATTTAGAGCAGTATTGAGATATGAGATCTCATCCATAATATTTGCTCTTTTAACTCGTGTTTTTAAAAATATTATCTCACTTATAAGCATATTAACTAATTTTTCTTTTCTTGATTCAATAAACACGTTATCCTGCCATAAGATTGTTTTACTCATTTTTTAACCTCAGAATTAATTCTATTCTTAGTTATTAAGAGAATAAGACTGAATTAATTTCTTTTAGAGTCCAATTATTGAG
>CAYNEU010000733.1:0-2120 GCA_964396275.1 uncultured archaeon
AAAAAAAATTCGACTTATGATCTTTTCTTTTGTGTTTTTTGTGAAATTACTAGAAAATAAAGCAATATGGTTAATTCATAAAGTTTGATTAATACCGTATTTTTCCACTCTCGGTTAGTTTAAGTGCTAACGTTCCTTTTAAATCAGCTATTTTATTTGCGTTCTTCCTGATATCTTTTTCAATTTCTAATATATCATTTCTAGCATCATTGAGTTCTTTCTGCTCATTTTCATATTGAGATTTAATATCTTTGATTTTCTCATCTTTTTTTATTGCTTTAATAGCTTTAACAAAAGCTTTTTGTTTTTTAGAAATACTAATTCTTTTTTTACCTAAGTCTATTTTCTCTTTGGCTAGATCTATTCGTTTTTCAGCTATTTTTCGTTCTTGTTGTGCAATTTCTTTATGTATCTTGGCGATCTCTCTCTGAATTTTTGCCATTTTTTCATGATATATTGTAAATTCTTGATCATGCTTTAAAACTACATCTGATGCTTGTATTAGATGTTTTGATTTTAATTTATGTTCAACTAGTTTTTTATTTTGTTCCGCTAAATCCTCTCTGATTTTAGCAACCGATAATTTACTTTGCATTAATGCTTCTCTTCTTTCTGCTTTCTTTAATTCTTCTTTTGCTAATCTTTTTAATTCATTCGCAAAAGAGATTTCTTTTTTTCCAATAACTAAATTTTCAAAGGCTCTTAATTCAATATCTGATATATTTTCCATAATAGTATGTAAAGATACCTTCTTATTTTAAGATTTTTTCATACTGTTAAAATTATATTTTTAAGATAAATACTAAGAATTATGATTCCAAAAACAATAATTGAAGGATTAATTGAGAATTATGTGTATATCTATATTAAAAACATATCCAAAGAATTTACTGGAAAAATTGTATCCATCACTCCATACACCGCCGCTGAGGACATCATAGTTTTAGAAGATAAAAATAATAATATAATATATATACCGATGTCGGAAGTTACTGTAATTACTGAAAGAAGATAAAATTCCGATTATAAACGTTATTAATTCAATTATTTCTTTTAAAATTGTAAAAAGTGAAAATAGAGAGAATTGAAAAAGGTTTAGCAGAACATAGCTATTTAGTTTATGTAAGAGGCAAAATAACTAACGAAAAGGCTAAATGAAGTTATTAATTATTTTCTTATTCAAGTCCTTCTCCAATCTTTTTTATCGCAATTGAAGCATAAATTCGTATGACTCTGTGAAAATCGTTAAAAAAGAGATGTTTAATTAAAAGAAAGGGAATTAAAAGTCCATCGTTAATTCCAATTATATCTTTCTTAGTTAAATCGTTATTTACTTTTTAAGTTTTAATCTTCTTTTAAATCCTATTGCTAATGCAGTCGAACTAAGAGCTGTAATTCCTATAATGAATAAAATGTCATACCCTGGAATTTCACCATTACCCGTAGAGGGTTCTTTTGGATTTTCTGGGAAGTCTGTAACTGACCATGAGATAACCCATGTATGAACCTTAATTTGTTCCTGAGTAAAAAATGAAGTAAAAACATCATATATCTCTACTATAATTCCAGTGGCAGTATCGACATATACATATCCCGTACCTGTTGTAATGTAAACGCAATCACAAGACACACCACCATAACTTCTGGTTTTTACCGAGTAATTTGCTTTCAATGCAGTTATCATAGTGTCATTAACTAGATATTCTTCATCTATCGTTTGACCGAAAAATGCTGCTGTACCATTAATATATATTGTTCCAAGCGGTTGACCTGGAGGAGCTGGCACGGAAGTTATATTTATTCCAACGGTGTCTTGAAAAATGCCTTGTCTTTTTGTCGCATAGGTCCATTCGTCACCAACATTTACCAAGTAAGCACCTGCTGCATTTAATGGAAAACTGGAAACGATTAATACTAAGCCAATAGAAATTAATGAAAAGATAGATATCTTTTTATTAAGTTTTTTTATCTTAAATTCACCTTTTTATTATTGTCAAAATTGAGAAATTAAATGTATTTATTCACTTATCCTATTTAAAAATTATATTTTTTTAAGGATAATTAGAGAACAAAAATAGACACTTTTGGAAATGATAACTAATTATAAAATCCATTCAGAG
>CAYNEU010000734.1:0-3341 GCA_964396275.1 uncultured archaeon
AGAGGTAAACAAAAAGAGCATGGGGATCCGAAAGACAGATTTTTTGTTGGAATACCTAAAGGAGATACTATTATTCTTGAAGATGTAACAACAACGGGGGAGTCTCTAATTGCAACAATTAAGAAATTGAAAGATCTAAACGTGAAAATAATTGCTACTATTGGATTAACAAATAGAAACGAATTAAGAGATGATGGAAAGAGTGTTGAAGAGATAGTAAAAGAACAAAATGCCCAGTATTATGCAATGAGCAATGCTATTGATTTGTTGCCCAGAATAAATATGAATAAAGACATAAAGAAACACATTGAAGAATACTTCAAAAATTATGGGACTAAACGAATTAATCTCTAATCTTTCTTATATATCTACAATTTAAATGATTTAAAGCTTAATAAAAATCTCTCCATATTTTAATAAGATTATATAAATATGTGTAAAGTAATTTCTCAGAGTTAGTTAATCTTCTCTCATCATCTAAAGATAATTTAGCCATAGATAGTTTTAATAGTTTTAATAACCGACTATCAATAATATTGGAAGAATATGAATTATATCTATCAAAATCTATTTTGGGTTTATTATTTTTAATTACTTCATTTTCCATGAATCTTTTGAATTCTTTTATCTTATTTAAAAAAAAATTGTTATTTCTTTTAATTAATTTAAGATCGTCTCTCTCAGTTATAGCATAGCGTTGAACATCAATATTATCACATTTTTCTGTAGTGGCAACTTTTAAAATATCTTTTTCTATGAATGGTATCGCTGAGAATAACTTTAGTTTATATTTTTTACTTTTTTCAAAAGGACCGAAGGATTCTCCTAATAGAGAAAAACCTTCAAAATCTTTAATACATTCGGTAATAATCATTTCATTTTGAAAAATAAAGTTTAACCTACTCAAAGAACTTGCCAAGCGTTCTCCAATTACTTCCAATAATAAATTCACCAGATTTAATAAATTAATAAGTCTTTATATACTATACAATAGTAATTCAAGAGAAATAAACATACTATTATCTTTTTAATAAATTAAAAATCTCGTGAAAATTTTGGTCATAGAAATAATACTCCTTATAGTCTTCATCATCTTCTTTTTGATTGGATTTTATATAATATATAAACAAGTTGCTTTAGTTAAAAAAGGAGAATTCAGTAATAAAGATCGATTCCAGTGTTTATTTTACGGAATTATCTTTAGTTTATCAATCATGGTAGTTTTTACAGTTGCTGTAATTTTTGCTGTGAGAACACCAGAATTTTGGCAAACCACACCACCTGATGTTCAGCCCTTAACATTGTTAATTCCTTTTATATCTTGTTTAGTTTATATTTCAATTTATCCCGCAATAGATTTTCTCTTTATTGCGTTGAGTAAAGAATCAGATGAGGGATTGACACCATTCCACAAATTTATAAGAAATAAGATTATTAATCTCTCAAATAATAAAATTATTAACGTTTTAATTGCTCTAGTCTTTTTTCTCTTAATATTTGTTCTCCCTCCTATTTTATTGTCAATAATAGGCTTACCTTTTATAATGATTTGGATAACTTGGAGTCTTGTTTACCCACTAATGATATTAACTTTTTACGGATCTAAAGGATATATTGCAGGACTTTCAGATGCTTATTATCATATTCCTGATCTAAGAAGATCAGTTTTTCTTAATTTTGAGAATTCTAAGAGAGGCCTAAACCAATTCAAATCTGAACCAGGATACTACCTTATCTTAGGTTTAATGATTTTTGTATTTATATGGGCTTGGATTTCACTATTCCAGACTATAAGCTTCTTTTTTACAGAAACAATTGCAATATCAACAATGTCCTCAGCTTTTGTATTTGTAACTTTATTTTTTGGTATTATAGGATATTTTACACGTTTTTGGGGAAGAAAAATAAAATATCGTGGTATTGATATTTATTTTGCTGCCTATTTAATGGCTTCTATTGGCATCAATGTTCTAGTTAACTTTTTAATTGTAAATCCTAATAAATTGTATTATACTTTTAATTTATGGACTATCACTAATCAAATCGTTCCAAATTATGTTATGTTTGCTTGGGCTGCTGTTATTGAAGAAATTGTATTAGTAATTTTTACTTCATACTTTTTTTTAGCAAGAAATAATGAATTTATCACTAATATTAAATATTCTAAAATTACTAAATCTGGTCAAATTTTTGATCCAATTCCAATATTCAATTTAATTAAACATCGAAATATTAAAGTAAAAAAACATGCTGAAGAAACATTGATACTGATGTTTGAAAGAATTCCTTTAAAAAATGAAATAAATCTTAATAAATGGAAATTTAAAAACTCCCTGTTAGATGGTATATGTGGTTATGATCCAAATTCAAAGGAAATTTGTATAAAAATACTAATTCAATTAGAAAAAGATATTCCAGAGAAAATATTACCTTGGATAATAGAAGCATTAGAATCTCCTAATTATGATAAATGTATACCTATTACAAGAACACTTATAAAAGCAGATATAGATTTCGTCGAAAAAATACCTAAAGATTTGATTATTAACCTAATTGAAGATTCAGAATGGAGATTAAAATTATTAGGAATTAAAATTTTAAAAAGGCTCCTAAAGAAAAATACTGACTTAATTCTTAAAGTGGATATAAAAAAATTAATATATGACTCAAATAGTAAAATTCAAGTTGAAATTCTAAATCTTTTATCAGAATCTTCTTATATACTTCCTATTGATATAATAATTGAAAAAATTTTTCATATTAATAATGAAATAAGCGCAGCAGCAATAAAAAATCTAAAAAATCTAAACCTTAAAGAAATTGACAAAAAAATAATTTCTAAAATTATTCCTCTGATGAAAGATCCATCTAGTTCTGTAAGAGCATCAATTTTTGATATTTTAGCAAAAATAGGTAAATTTAGAAAAAATAATATTCCAATTTTACCCCTCTTTGATGGTTTAACCGATTCAAATGAAAAAACTCGACAGGCAGCCATAAATGTACTGGAGAAATATTTTGAAGAGGAACCCGGGTTGTTAGATATTGATAATATAATTAATAAAATCGATCCAAATAATTTTGAAGTATTAAATAGCTTTGTTTCACTTCTCGGAAGATTATGGAAATATAATCCTGAAAAAATATTAACTATTTTTTTAGTATTTATAAAATTTGAAAATAAACAATTAAAAGAAAATACTTCAAATATTTTAATAGAACATTACCCTGATAATCCTGATTTAATAGTTCAGAACTTAATTAAGATCCCAGATATTACGAAATATCTAACAAAGGGAATTATATCACAAACATTAATCAATATTGGTAAATCAGATCCA
>CAYNEU010000735.1:0-7465 GCA_964396275.1 uncultured archaeon
GAATATCATAGCGTTTTATGGATTCATTACTCCAATCTAATGCTTCCATTACTGGGCGATAGTATTGTACTGATCCACCACGTTTTAAATAAGGTTTCCATTTATCGGTTTCCAAAGCTTCTCTCGGAATAATTTTGTATTTTTTATTCGAATCAATAATCTTCAAATTTCTATTTTTAAAAATCAGAGCTAGTTCTGTACCTTCAATGGCAGCAATATGTTTTCTATTATCATGTGTGTGCATTCCTATAAAACCTGGTAAATATTCTTTTAGCGTAGGGGTTTCTTCAAACAATTTAATGACTTTTTCATCAACATCAACATAAAATATGCTAAATGGTAAAGAATGATATTTCTTTTGCTTTATTTGATTTACATGTGGGGGAGATTGGTATTCCTCCTCGCTATCTATTCGAGGAATTATCCTCATTGAATTATTATCTCTGTTTGCTTTATTTTTTTGACCAGAACATTTTGTTAAAATTATAATCACTGGACTTGTACTTACTTTTTGATTTGAAAATAAATTTTTTGGAGCTAAGAGTATTTCATTAATTTTACAATTATTAAGGATAAACTTCCTTAGTTTTTTATGGGTGTTAAGAGTTAAAAATGAATCACTGGTGATAAATCCTAATTTTCCTCCTTCTTTTAAACGCCAAATACTATTAACAATAAACATTGCATAGGTTTCATGAGCATTTATTTTCCCATATATTTTTCTTAGTTTTGCTTTGTTTTTGCGAACATATGTACTTGCCTTGTTTAGATATGGTGGATTGCCAACAATAAAATCAAATTCATTGTAAGAGTCAGGATATAGTGCTAGAAGTGTATCTTGTTCCTTAAAAGAAACACCTAGTTTTTTTATATCATGTTTAAAATTCGAATTTATATCGTAAGCAAATATTTGAAGACCTGCAATTCCAGAATCTAATAATTTATTTATAAAAATGCCAGGTCCTGCACAAGGGTCTAAAATTTTTTGTTCTTCTTGAATGTCTCCTAATCTTGATATAATATATTCTACTGTTTGAGGAGGAGAAACAACTATTCCTAAATCCTTATTATTAAACTGGATTACTAATCAGCACTCAATTTTATTTATTTAAATTAATATCAACATCATTTAATAGGATTGTATAAAATTGACAGATTTTTTTTAGAACAGTTTTATCAATTTTATCGAAATCATCGTTTTCAGAATGAATATAATTATAAGTGCTTTTATCTCCATTACCCAGTCCTTTAAATCCCTTATTTAATAGAAATAATCCATCGCTATATGTACCAATGTAAAATCTGTGTGTTTTCTTCTCCAAACTCATTATATCTTTATTTTCTAAAATATAATTAAAAGCTTTATAATTTTTATTATTAAGGAGACCATGATCCCATAGATTTACTTTTTTAGCGATAGAGTCAAAGTTGATTATGAAAGTCTTATCTCTATTAAAATATTTAATATTATTATAAAAATTTCTTACACCCATAGTCCCAGATTCTTCGGCGCCGGTAAACACAAACCACAAATCATAATTGTTGAGCATATTTTTAGGATTTGAATAGTAATGTAGCAGTTCTAAAACACATGATATTCCAGAAGCATTATCTATAGCTCCTTTAGATTTATTATTAGTCGTATTTATCCAAAGTATAACAGTAGCTACACAATTAGTACTTATGATCAAAATTGTGAATATATCTATTAATAAGAAATCTTCAGTTAAGAAAAAAGAATTTAGGATGGTAATTAATAGAGCTAAGAGAAAAGTGATAATCCATATATAATACAACTGGATACGGATTTTTATTGAAAAAGCCTGCCCTTTTGAATCTAAATGTGAAAAAAGTAAAATATTATAATCTGAGCTTTCAATTTTTTCCTGAGATGATATTCTCACAAATAAATTCTGAGAATGATATTCACGCCCTAATTTAATTGTCTCTGGATTCCGAGTATATCTAATTATAATTATAATTAAAATGAAGATTATAAATAGATTAACTATGTTAAAAACTAAATTAAAATTTAAAAGTAAAACCACAAGAAGCCAACTTATTAATGTTAAAGCAACTTTCGGATAAATTCTTGAATAGAAAATACTAAAAGAAAATTCTTGAACTATCGGTGAAAGACTTAGATCTTCTATCTTCTTTTTAGCAATATTGAATGATCTCTTCTCAAAGTCAGTTCCAGATAACCTTGGAAAAGAAAATTCTTTTAAATTTTTCAATATACGCGTTTCATCAATCATAATTTAAAAATTTATTGTAGATATGCTCCATATTTTGCTGAGCTTACGATTTTTCTATAAATGCTTAAATAACCAGTTTCAATCTTTACTTCAGGTTTTTCCCATTCGTTTAACCGGTCCTCAATCTCTCCTTGAGGGATTAATAAGTCTAATTTTCGATTATTAATATCAATTTCTATCATATCGCCGTTATGAACAATTGCAATTGGGCCTCCTTCAATTGCTTCAGGACACACATGCCCTATACAAGGACCTCTCGTAGCTCCAGAATATCTTCCATCGGTTATCATTGCTATTGAATCACCTAAACCCATACCTACTAAAATAGCTGCTGGAATTGATAATTCTCTCATTCCTGGAGAACCCTTAGGGCCTTCATAGCGAATAACTAATACATTACCTTCTTCGATTTTATTTAACAATAAAGCATCTTTCAAATCTTCCTCACATTCAAAGACTTTAGCAGGACCCTTATGATATCTCATTTTGGGATCAATAGCACTTTGCTTTATTATAGCTCCTTCAGGTGCTAAACTCCCTTTTAATACAGCAATTGCTCCTTCACTTGAGATTGGATCATCTAAGTTCCTTATAATTTGGAAATCTTTAAAATCCACATTTTTAAGATAATTCTTAAGGGTTAACCCTAGAACAGTTTTTGTTGATAAATTCAACAACTTTGATAATTTTTTCATTAAAACTTTAACACCACCAGCTTCATGGAACTCTGAGAGATTATATTCTGATGCTGGTTTGAACTTGGCTAGGAGCGGAACTGATTTGCTGATTCTATCGAAATCAAAATGGTTTAGATTACCACCTATTTCATGAGATAATGCACATAAATGTAGGACCATATTAGTAGAACCACCAAATGATAATGCAACCTTAATAGCATTTTCAATCGAATCATGAGTGATTATATCTAAAACTTTTATTCCTTTTTCAATTAAGTTCATGATAGTTTTACCTGTGTGTTTGCATAATTCTATTCGTTCCTCACTAACAGCACTCAATGTTGCACAATCTGGTAAAGAAAGACCCATTGTTTCCACGATACAAGCCATAGTATTGGCAGTACCCATCATATTGCAAGCTCCAGGAGAACAACATGTTTCTGATTCAATGAGAAAAAAATCTTCTTTTGATATTAAACCTGCATTATACTTTCCAATTGCTTCTTTAATATCAGATGTTACAAAAGTTTTACCTTTAAGAGGTCCATCTTGAAACGTTTTAGGAAGCATAATTCCTCCAGTTAAAAAGATTGTTGGAATATTGCATCTAACTGCTGCTAAAAGCATCCCTGGTATAATTTTATCACAAGTACATATCATTACCATCCCATCAAAATCATAGGCTTTAACAGTACATTCAATCGAAGCTGCAATTATATCTCTCGAAGGTAGAATATATTTTGAAAAATTTCCAGAATTAGCTATTCCATCACATGGAGCAATAGTATTAAATTCCATAGGAGTACCACCAGCTTGTTTGATACCTTCTTTAACAAATCCAGCTAATTTACGTAAGTGTATATGTCCCGGATTAATTTCATTCCATGAATTTACTATAGCAACTTTTGGTTTTTGTAACTCTTCGTAAGAATAACCACATCCGCGATATAAAGCGCGTTCATATGCTTTTTTTGGATCTAATTCTTTTATATTTGATAACATTGAGATTTATAAAAATATTTAATTAATGAAATTTCCCATAATAAATCAATTTCTCAAGAAATAATTAAATAATCATATATATTTAATCATTAATAACAGGATTTTTATCCATGCAAGGAACTCCAAATTGACAGAAAGCACATCCAACTGGATATGTAGGAGGTCTTAATTTCCTATTAACGCAACGAATGTGGGGTTTTAATATTGATCCAATACGTGGTATTACTTTTCTAGCTATTTTTTGGTTATATTCATGACATTTTATTTTATCGTGACCATTTTCATCGATAGCTTTAGCAGGGCATTTCTCTTCACATTCTCTACAAATACCTTTTGAATAAAATAAGCAATTTCCATAAGGATTTTCACTTTTTCTTGGAGTAATTTTGAGTGGAGCATCAGTAACAACAGAAGCTAATCTAATGTTACAACCAACATCAGTAATTAACCCTTCATGTAAACTAAAAGTTCCTAAGCCAGTGGCAAATGCTATATGACGCTCTGACCATGTTGAGTAAAAATTTCCCTTCACCATTATAGAAAATGACTTACTCAGCATCCCAGCTATAGCATTATAACTTTTTGCTTTAAAAAACCCGATAATTTGTCTACATGTTTCTTGTTTAAAAGAATTAGCATAGTTCCTTCCTACAGAATAAATTTCAGCAGGAAGTATTACTCTTGATAATTTTTTTATATTTTTACTTTGATTGCGGATTTTATCATTATAAGGAAAAACAATTGATACAATTCGAAGTTTAGTAGCTTCTATTGTTTCTTGATCTTCTGCTAACCATAACTCAAGAGGAGTTAAATGTTCAGGGCCAACTACCTCTTTAAATTTTTGAAAAATTGGATCATCTCCTTTAGCTACACCAATTAAAGGATTACTGAAAATTTTGCCACCCCCATAATTTTTATGAAGGCGATTAAGCTCACTTGTTTCAAAAAACAAATTGAGATAATTATATAAATCATCTATCAATAATGTTTTCCTCTTAATCTGCTTTAGATAACTATAATTACTAAAAGAAATTTTATAAATTTAATTAATTATTCTTCTTTTGAATATTTCATGTTGAAAGTTGGGTTAATTGGAACAGGTGCTATTTTTGACCTAAATATTTTAGGCTATTTAAACCGAGAGGATTTAAAAATCACTTGTTTATGCAATAGAACTATTGAGAAAGCTGAACAAAAAAGAGAAAAATTCAAATTAGATTCAAATATTTCTATATATTCTAATTATAAAGAGATGATAGATAAAGAGGATTTGGATATCTTAGAAATACTTTTACCTCATTATCTCCACGCTGATGCTACTCTTTATGCAGCTCAGAAAGGAATAAAAGGAATTTCTGTTCAAAAGCCAATGGCTTTAACTTTAGATGAAGCGGATAAGATGATTAATGCTTGTAAAAAATCAGGATCAATTCTCTCTATTTATGAGAATTTTGTATTTGCACCTCATATTATAAAAGCAAAAGAATTATTAGATAATGATTATATTGGTGATCCCTCATCAATCCGGATTAAAACAGCAATAGGTGCTAAAGGAGGTTGGACAATTCCTAAAAGTGCTGAAATATGGAGAAAGGACCCAAAAAAAATTGGTGGAGGACGTGATGGTTCTCCAATTCTCTTCGATAATGGATGGCATGCTTTTACTTTAGCAAGATGGTTTTTTGAGGAAGACATTGAAAAGGTTTTTGCATGGACAGATAATTATCAAGGTCTCGATGCTCCCGCTTATGTTATGTTTAAATATAAGCAAAATAAGGAGCATGTAGTTCCTCAATATGGTAATATGGAATTTGCATTATTGCCAGAAATGAATTTCTCAGATTCAAAATACTATCCTGTTGATGAATTTATTGAAATTGTAGCAAGTCGTGGAATAATGAAGATAAACCAATGTACGTCGATAGGAAATAAGATGTCTGATTCTGAAATCTTTCCTCCTATTGTGATTATAAGAGATGGTAATGTAGAAACTTACAAAGATTTCAAAAAGGATTGGAAACATAGTTTTATTAATGCTACGAGTTATTTTATTGACGTAGTGAAACATAATAAAGCCCCGATACTTTCTGGTGAACAAGCAAGATCTACATTAAAATTTAATCTAGCTGCTATTAAGTCCGTTGAACAAGGGAAAGAAATACATCTCGATTAAGAATTAATCTAATAGTAAATCTTTATCATATTTCAATTCCTTATGAATTACTCCTTCATTTATACCTTTTTTTAAATCCTTTCTTATCCTTATAAAATATTTATGTAATCCTGCTCCATTAATATCTTTAGGTCTCTCAACTAAACAGGATCCGCTTTCCTCATTTTCAGATGTCATTTCTTCCCAAAAAACAGCTCTTTTTTGCTGATCTGAGAGATGTGCCATTTTCGCAAAGATTGATAGGTTCTTTCCTTGCTCCCCATTATAAATTGGTTTTCCTCCACTCTTCATAACTTCAATAAAATTTTCAGTTGAATTAATAAAAGAATATCTCCAGTCTCTTGGAAGGTCATTTCCATAAGTATTTGTTTCTCCATTAGCATATACGATAATCGGAAGGAACTGGGGACTTTTTGAGATAAAATTCCCTCCACAAGTACATTGATTTATCCACATTAATCCTTTTGTACCAGATATTTCAATATATTCATCGCATACATAATAGTTGGTAGGATAATATAGATTTGGAGCTATAGTAATCTCAAAAATACCAAATTTAGGAGGTTCATCAGCATTTACTCTTGGATATTTCCAAAATATATAACTCGGTCCATCTAAAACTGCTGCAAAATAATCAATCCAACTATATACTTTTTCAACTCGTTCTTGACCCATTAACCAGAGAGCCATTGAAAATTTATGAATGCCATCATCATAAACCCATGGGCCTCCACCACAAATATCAAAATTTTGACGCCACCCAGTCGACTTTAGATCTCTTGGCATACTAGGCCCTCCCGCATTAATCGAATTAATTCTAAAATTCAATAATTCTCCAATAATTCCATTATCCAACAGTTCCTTTGCTCTTAAATACACGGGGTAAAATCGAAAATTTTCATATAATTTTAATTTTACTCTCTCTTCTTCACAAACCTTTATCATTTTTTCACAATCTGTTATTGTATGAGCCATTGGTTTTTGAACTGAAATACCTTTAATTCCTGCTTTAGCACAATATTCTGTCATAATTCCATGAAGATGATGTGGAGTTAAAATTTCAACAATATCTAAATCTTCCCGGTTAACCATTTCTCGATAATCAGGGTATATCTTTGTCGTTCTTAAGCCCCATTGTTCTAATTTATCTCTAGCTTTCTTAATATCAGTATCAGAGACAGCAACAATTTCTGTATCTCGTGAATGGAGATAACCTAAAATATTTAAATTGGCGATATCACCACAGCCAATAATACCAACTCTTAACATAATCTTAAAAGTTCCAATTAGTATTTATCATTTATTAAATTCATCTATAAAAATAAATTAAGTTCATTTTTCCTTCATTTCAT
>CAYNEU010000736.1:0-10713 GCA_964396275.1 uncultured archaeon
AGTTCATTTAACTTTATATCTACACTTTCTTTTTTCTTAGTGAAATCAAGACCAAAAATGCCGAGAAGCTCAAGTAGTGTATCTCGTGCTTTGAGTAGTAATTCTTTTTTGTTATTTAAGGAATTATTAATATGTTTAATAAATTCATATATAGCTGCGAGAGCTTTTGGATTGTTAAAATCGTCATCCATTGATGCCTCAAAATCATTTCTAACAGTTTCCATTGCTTTCTCAAGAGTTTCTTCATTTCCTCCTGATGAATGGTCAATTGCGGTTAAACAATTTCTTATTTTTTCGATATTATTCTTAGCATTTTCAATAACTTTGGGATTCCAATCTACTGCAGACCGATAATGACCAGATACGAGTCCCATTCGTACAATAAGTCCACCATATTCATCAATTAATTCTCGAGCTGTGACATAATTTCCAAGGCTTTTACTCATTTTTTTTCCATTCAATGTGATAAATTCAGCATGCATCCACCAATTAACAAACTTTTTTCCTGTTGCGGCTTCAGATTGTGCAATTTCATTGGGGTGATGAGTAGGAATATGATCAATTCCTCCACAGTGGATGTCTAATGTTTCCCCTAAGAATTTCATGCCCATCACTGAACATTCAAGATGCCATCCAGGATACCCCTCACCCCAGGGCGAATTCCATCTCATAATATGGATTTGATCCCCCTTTCGTGCGTTTAACCATAATGCAAAATCAAAATAATTTTTTTTCAAAGGATCCTGAGCTACACGTGCCTGAGCTTTCTCTTCATCAAGTTTTAGTCTTGCCAATTTCCCATAATCTTTAAATTTCTTAGTATCAAAATACACATTACCTTGTACTTCATAAGCATAGCCTTTTTCTAACAAAATTTGAATAATTTGAATCATATCAGGAATTAGAGCTGTTGCTCTAGGGGAGATATTTGGTCTTTGAATGTTTAAATCATCAATTACTTGCCAGTATTCTTGAATTTGTTTATCGACAAGTTCCCAAGGATTAATCTTTTGTTCTCTCGCTCTTTTCTCAATTTTATCTTCACCTTGATCTGCATCATCTGTCAAATGACCAACATCAGTGAAGTTTTGGACGTGGAATACATCATAACCCGTGTATAGTAAGTATCTAATAACTACATCCCATGAACTATAAGTTCTTGCGTTACCGATGTGCACATCATCATATACAGTCTGCCCACAAGTATAAATTCTAACTCGACCTTCTTCTATAGGTTTAAAAACTTCCTTTTGCTGAGTCATGGTGTTATAGATTTTAAGCATAAAATAATAAAGACGAAGTAAAAATAAGAATTTTACGGAAGAATTTAAGATCTATCTTTTTCTTTATTAATTAGTAGTTTTTTTTTACCTTTCTCTACACTTCAACGAGGTTATTTTTTATCTTAAATTTCTTTATATCTTTGTAAGCTTTCAAAGTCTGAATGATAGTGTCGTTTTATATCATACTTTTTATCTTCTCCTCATATTGTTCAAGAGTTTGTTTATCTCTTTATTTTATCGTTAATCTAAAAATATATAATTATGAGCAATTTTTCTTTTGTCCCTTCCAGCAAGAATATGAATATGTTTGATTGTTTTAATTGAGTCTTTACTAAAATTATCAATTGGAATATAAATCAGTTCGCGATTTTTAATTCCGGCTAATGAATAGAAATATTTACGAGGTGGTTCATTTGCTACATAAGCTATATACCTTTCTTTTGAATAAATAATGGCAGCTTTAAGTAAACGCTCTGCTTTATTCTTAGTATCTTTATACTCATAATCCATATACGAGTCAAAAATTGATCTTAGGAATAATGCTGGAAAGATTGACAATAATCCTCCAACTTCTACATGTGTAATTCCTGGGCCAATAACATAATCTCCAGGATTTGTTGCATAGAAAGCCATATCACTCTCCCTATCATGTTCTGCCCACCAAGTTAATTTATACGGATATTTTTCTATTTCTCCATTATCCTTATCAAATATCACTACAATTGTATCGGTTTTACCTTGAATCTGTTGAATATTTTGCACATAAATCTTCTTTTTGAAAGCCCAATTCCTAATAGTTTCCTTAATTGCAATTCCATCCATTAAGCTGGATTTGAATTCTTCTATTTTTATTCTCTGATTTTTTAAATTCTTAATTGTTTTTTTTCTTATAAAAGCAAAGTAATCTTCTTCTAAAATATCTTCAGGAGGCCAAGAAACAGTGTAATCTTTACCTTCTTCCCATTTATCTCGCCATTCTCCTGGATATTTTTCTTCAGGCTTTTCCTTTAAAGGTACGTCTTTTTCTTTTCCATAGCTATAAGGATGATATCTTCTTAATTTTATATAACGACCACTTGGATCATAGCCACCTTCTAAACTCATCTTCATTGTTTCATAATTATCACTTTCATCCTCATAGGGATATTTTATTGCTTTTTTCATAACTTTCCAAGCATAATCATCATCAATAATATTCTTTGAGGCAATTAATAATTGATACAAATTTGGTAATAATCTCTGGTCTGATACTGAAAGATTTCTTGAATATTGAAAAAGAGTTTTTAATTTATGAAGATCTACAAATTCCTTGTATTCCTCTTCATACTCATATTTGGCTTTTAATAAAATCTTCCTAATATGTTCAATCTTATTATAGGAATTCAAAATATTGTAAACTTCCTCGGGAGTTTCGATATTTTCTAATTTTTCTTTTGAGAACTTCTCTCGAAATTTTAACCACTTGTATGTATGATAGGGTAATTCTCTTAAAAGAAACCTGGCGTCAGAACTTTTAATATTGTAAATTTTTACATATTTATGAGGAATTAAATCCAATTCCACATCTCGAACTTTTTTTGGATTGTCTAAATAGTATCTCACGTCTTCCCAATGTGCCATACCAATAATAAGCAGAATCCTATGATATAATGGTGCTATTTTTAAAAGATGAGCTGCCATATATTTTTCTCTAAGAATATCCTTTTCAGTATAATCATACTCTTTATCAAAATGTTCTTGATTTTTAAGAAAATCCTCTAAATTTGTCTTGTCTTTAAGTTTATCTTTTTTATCCTTGAACTCTTCTTTAAAATATTCTGAAATTTGCATGTAAAATTTCTGAAGACCAATTTGATTTATCGCGTAATCATCTGGAAGCTTGAAACTGGGAGGCAAATACTCAGAGACAGACAGATCGATGAATTCGATTGGAATATTGTGTTCGAGACCAATTCTTATACTTTCTATTATAGAATCTCCTGGATCTATTGGTATATAATTCATTCTTTTTGGATTTAGTGTATCAGCATATCCAATTAAAGATAAAAACGGTAATCGTTCAATAGCTTCTATTACCTCATCTTGCATATTATTTGGTAGTTCTACGGCAATTACATCGGGAAATACTTTAAATAATGCTGTACGAACTAATTTTGCAAACTCTATACGCGAATGAAAAGTGGGAATAACGTAAATATTTTTAAATTTAATAAAAGTATTCTCAACCATTTGGATCTTTATCAGATTTTTTTACAAATTTATCATAATAATCATTAACATCATCAAAGTCTCTAAATACTTTAAATGAAATTGATTCACTTTGCTTTTTCAAAAACTCTTCATAATTTCCAGGTAAATACTTTAAAGCTCCTTCTTCTAATATTTGAATTACAGCATTTCCTAATGTACTCTTTTCAATTATATCTTGATTTTCTTTAATCAACAACCTTGATTTAATATAATATCTTAAGATATTAATCCCATCCCTAACAGTATAAGGTTCATCATGTATATGAGCGTTCTGAAGGAAATTTATGCAATATTCTAATATTTCCTCTGAGGCAAATGGTAAATTGTATTTTAATATTTTTAACTCATCTACTTTATTTGGAAAATCTATAAAAATTTTTGGCTGCAATCTGGACTGAATATATTCTGGAACTTCATAAGTGCTAGAATCAGCATTCATAGTGACACATAACCGAAATTCTGGATGGGCGTAAATCCTTATACCTGCTATAATACTCTCAACATAGCGCCTTTTATCCATCAATGGCGCCAATGAAGCCCAACTTTTTTCACTCATCCTATTTCCCTCGTCTAGCAAGCACACGCCTCCTTTTACCATAGCAGACACTAAAGAACTAGCAACATACGCTATTTTATTATCTGAAGCAATAACAGGACTGATTAGTAGATCTTCGGGGCGAGTATCCATTGTACATTGAAACATATACACATCTTTTCCTAATCTTTTTCCAGCCGCATAAGCAAGTGTCGTTTTGCCTACACCAGGCTTTCCTAAAATTCGAGGATTAAGGGGTAAATCATCCTTATCGACAACCATCCATGCAGCTTTTAATTGGTTAATTAAATCATCATTTCCGACCCATTGCATATCAACATGAGCTGGCTCAGATAAAATTAATTCTATATCTGAAATTGTTACTTTCTCTGGCATAATATTTCATATTCCTATGTACTAATAATGGTTATAAAAGTTCAATATAATTAATTTTTCGAATTAAAATTGATAAAATAATTCGTTACAAAAACATAAAAATCTCTTCTTTAGCTCAAATATAAAAGAAATGAATCTATCTTAACTATAACATATTAGAAAGGATTTATCGAGCAACAATGTCAGGGGATCATCAAAACTATATTGTACTCAAAATAGCTCTTCTTGGGGATACTGCTGTCGGAAAAACCTCTCTGGTTGATATGTATACCCAACATCGATTTAAAGAAGATTACAAACCAACTTTAGGAGTTTCAATATCTGTGAAAGAATTAACAAGCGAAAAGATAAGTGCTCAAATTCGATTGATCATTTGGGATATTGCTGGTCAAGAAAAATATGTTTTGAGTAGAAAAATGTTTTTTCAAGGAGTTATGGGAGCCTTTCTTGTGTATGATATAACCAGGTATTCTACATTTGAAAATATTAAATCTAAATGGTTAACAGATTTAAATGAATATGGTGACCAAGATTTAGCTTATATTTTAATTGGAAATAAGATTGATTTAGAAGATTCAAAAGTGGTTGCATCTAAAGATGGTGAAGCGCTAAGTGAGAAAATTAATGCAAGTGCTTTTATTGAAACAAGTGCTAAGTATGGTGAAAATGTAGAAGAAGCTTTTGAAAAATTAGTCTTTCAAATTTTAAAGAATGAAGGAATTGAAATTTAAAAAAAGTTGAATAAATATGAAGAGTATCGAAACTAAAACTAAACGAGTTATTATCGGAAAAGTTGAACCTGAAGAAGATTTAATAGATGCGATAATCGCCATAGTAAACAAACACAAAATTACCTCTGGATTAATTAATTGTATTGGAGCTTTAAAAAAATTCACAATTGGATATTTTGATATTGAATCTAGAAGATATTTAACTAGGACAATTGATGAGTATGTAGAATTGGTATCTTGTATGGGAAATATATTCTTCAAGAATGGCGAACCAATTGTTCACTTACATATCTCTATAGGAACAAGGGATTATAATATTATTGGAGGACATTTACTCCAACCAAGTATAATCTCAGTAACAGGCGAGGTTTGTATCTTAGAAATTGAAAAAAAGATAGAAAGATCAAATGATTTGAAATTTAATTTATCATTATTAGATATGTAGAGATTTAAAATGACAGAAAAAGATAAGAGAAAATGGGCAATTAAGTTAAGTGTATTAGGAGATCAAGCAGTAGGGAAAACCTCTTTAATTAAAAAATATGTTACTGGAGCGTTTGAAATGGATTATAATCCAACATTAGGAGTAGATATAACACTTAAAGATCTCGTTCTCGAGGAGATTAATTCTGAGGTTCGTTTAATCTTGTGGGATATTGCTGGTCAAAATAAATATGAATTGACTAGAAAAATGTTTTTTCAAGGATGTGTTGGAGCTTTATTAATCTATGATGTGACAAGACCTTCAACTTTTAAAAATGTAACTGCGAAATGGTTAAATGACTTTAAACAATATGGACGCTCAAACGCAATATTTATTCTGATTGGGAATAAAATAGATATGAAAGACTCAATAAAAGTACAATCTGAAGACGGAATAAAGTTATCCAAAGAGCTAAAGGCGATAGATTTTATTGAAACAAGTGCAAAATATGGCAAAAATGTTGAAAAAGCATTTGAAAAATTAGTTATGCATGTATTAAACAATCTTAGTGGAAAATCAAATTAAAAAAAAATTAAGACCGAAATGATTGGAGATTATAAAGGAATTGTAAAAAATAAGGTTGTCATAGCACTACTCCAGGCATATCATGATATCCTTGATTATGATGGAATGAAATCAATTCTAAGAGAAGCAGAAATGATTTATATGAAGGATATAGGAGATAAAAATCCTAATGACACAATCGATTATTTTTCTTTTAAAAAAATCATTTCTGCTCAAAATTGTTTATTATATGATTCTTCAAAACTCCTCTATGAAATTGGAAAAAAAATAGCATTTTATTTATTCCCATTTGGTAAAAGTTTTGAAGAGATAATCAATGAAATTAATACTTCTATTATTACAGATTGGAAAGTTGAAATTTTAGATAATATTGAAAATGAAATAACTGTTCAAGTTGATAGGTGCATCTTCTGTTCTGAGATTGGAGTTCCTTGTGATTTATTTATTGGATTTTTAGTTCACTCATTACAGAAATCCCTACCATCAGAACAAATGGTTACATGCAAAAGAGAAAATAAAGATATAAACGATCCAACTCACAACAGTTTTATTGTTAAGTTAAAAATTGAGAAAAATATTAAATAATTTTTTGATGAAGATAATATTAGTATAATTTATTGAAGAAATCCTTATATTTGTAATTAAAAATATATCATATATCAAATTTGAAATAAAGTATTAAATATACTTACAACAAAATAATAAATTGCATAATGACAATAGAAGAAACTAGTGAATTACGTGAATTCGTTTTTAAAATAACTATTTTAGGAGATGCGGCAGTTGGCAAAACTTCATTAATTAGCCAATTTGTAGAAGGATCATTCCAAGAAGATTATAAACCTACATTAGGAGCTAACATTGTACGAAAAGATGTAAATCTTGATAATGCAAGAGTTAGATTAATAATGTGGGATCTAGCTGGCCAAGAAAAATATCAAGTTGTTCGTAGTATGTACTTTCAAGGGTGTCAAGGCGCTCTACTCGTATATGACGTAACGCGCTATAATACATTAGATAACATTAATACTAAATGGTTAAGAGACTTTAAAAAACATGTAAAAAAGAAAGGAGCATTCATCTTAATAGGGAATAAAAGTGATTTAAAAGATCAGAGAGTAATACCTACAGAACGAGGAAAAGAATTAGCTACTAAAATTAAAGCTAGCCATTTTATTGAAACAAGTGCAAAACTCGGAGAAAATATTGAAGAAGCTTTTTCTCTCCTAGTACATCAAATTTTAAGTGATCATGGGGTTCATCTTTAAAAAATTTTAATAACCTCAAAAAACTCTTTTTTGTATCAGTATATTAACAAGCAGACTTTTTTAATATTTTACTTTAAAGAAAATTAATCATGAAAGAAACTTCCCATAGAGTATCTAAAGCTCCAAAATCAACAATTAGAGAGTTATTCGATCTTGCTTCAGGGCGGCCAGATGTAATTAGTTTAGGTATTGGACAACCAGATTTTCCCACCCCAGAACCAGCAATACAAGGAAATATTGATGCCTTAAAAAAAAAAATTACAATGTATGCTCCTACAAGAGGAGTTCCGGAATTATTAGAATTAATAGAAGAAAAAATGCGAAGGAAAAATAAGATTAATACAAATTGGAAAGAAAATATAATTGTTACTAATGGAGCTAGTCAAGCAGTTACTTTAGCATTTGCTTCACTCTTTAATCCAGGAGATGAATTGATTATTTCTTCGCCGAATTTTGTTTCTTACTTTTATTGTGCATTATTTTTTGGGGTTAAAGTAATAGAGGTTGAACGAAACAAAGATTTTAGTCCCAATATTGAAGGAATAAGAAATGCAATCACACCTAAGACTAAGGCGATGTTAATTAATTCTCCAAATAATCCTACAGGTAATATGCTCTCTTCAACTGAATTGAAAGAGATTGTTGATATTATTATCGAAAATGATCTATATTTGATAACAGATGAAGTCTATGAGAATTATGTCTATGATGGATTAAAACATATTAGTCCAGCCTCTCTAAATGGTATGTTTGAAAGAACAGTTACCGTAAATGCGATGTCAAAATTGTTTTCTGCCACAGGGTTTAGAATTGGATATGCAGTTGCTTCAAAAACTATTATTGATTTAATGGAAAAATTTCATCAATATACAGTTGCAGGAACTAATCATGCTGCACAATATGGTTTCATTGAAGCATTAAAAATGGGTATTGGTTTTTTTGAAGAAATTTGGGAGAGTTTTAATGAACGACGAAAATTAGTTTATAATAGATTAAAAGAAATTGGTTTTGATCTTGTAAAACCACACGGAGCGTTTTATATGATGCCATCAACTGAAAAATTCAATTTGACAGGTTCCCAATTTTCACAGAGAATTATGGAGGAACAAGCAGTAGCTATTGTTCCTGGAAACATATTCGGGTCATTTTCAGATAATATGATAAGAATATCATATGCTACTGAAATAGAAAAGCTTAAGGAAGCAATGAACAGAATTGAGAAATTTATTGCTAAATTATAGAAATTATTACTTTTTAATCAAATGAATTTCATATCTTATATTTTAAAAAAAAATAATAATGTTATTTTCCTTTAAAGATAGCTTTCCCTGGTCCTTTTTCCTTAAAAGATTCGATGCCAATTTTTATATCCTCAGTTTCAAAAAGCTTAGGAACTATATCTAATAGTAATTTATCAGATTTTTCTAAACCTCTATCGTAATATTCTCTCATTAATCTTTTAATCGTATCGAAAGCAATTGTTGGACCATTTGATTGAATTTTCATAAATTTAATAGCTTTTTCAATAAGTTCTTGCTCTGGTAAAACTCTATTTATAACATTCCACCTTTCTAAATTTTCAGGTTTAATAAAACGACCGCCTAGTGTTATTTCTTTAGCTCTTGTAATTCCAGTTCTCTGAGCTAGTCTCTGAACACCACCTCCTAAAGGAACTATTCCTATTAATGTTTCAGCTGCCGCAAATCGTGCATTTTCGCTAGCCCATATATAATCACATGCTAATGCCAATTCAAAACCTCCTCCAATACACATGCCTTTCACAGCAGCCATTGTAGGATAAGATAATTGTTCTATTCGATTTATAATACTTAAAAACATCTCCAACATTTTTTTCGTAGAATTCTCATTTGAATTCTGAAAGAATCCTACATTTGCTCCAGCTGAGAAATTCCCTTCATCTACCTTAAAAATAAGTGCTCTAATCTCTTGATTCTCCAAATTATTTAATACTATTTCTAATTCTTCTATAAAGTTCGAATCTATTAAATTCAATGGTTTATCTGTAAAAGTTATTAAACCTAATCCATCATCCTTCTCAAATTTCATTTTAACCAATTTTATACACCTTTAATTTTCAAAATTTTTAGTTAATATAAGTATTTAAAAGTGCTTTTGTTAATAATTCTGCTGCTCTAAAAACTTGATCTAAAGAGATCCATTCATTTATTTTATGTACAATATTAGGATTTCCCGGACCAAATATTATGAATGGAATTGGATTCTCAGGGATTACAAAATTAACTGCATCTGTAGCGTATGACAACCCTATGCACTTTGCTTTGCTAATTTTTCTTAAATTCTTGATAAATGGATGATTCAAATCACTTTGTAAAGGTGGGTTTCTTTTCAAAATTTTCACATCTATTTTGCACGATTCTGATTTAATTCTATTCAGGTTGCTAATCACAGTTTCATAATTTTGTTCAGGAATTAATCGAAAATCGACTTCTAATTCTGAATAATCGGGAACGACATTGATTTTCGTACCACCACTAATCTTACCAATATTTATTGTTGATCGACCTAAAATCTCATTTTCTTTTGGTTCTAAGCATTCATAAAGCTGGGGGACAATATATAGCATACCTTCTATAGCATTTATACCTTCACTTGGCATAGAACCATGTGCAGATTTCCCATAAACTTTCAAAATCGCCCATAAAAGTCCTTTTTCAGCAATCCCTATATTTAAATTAGTTGGTTCAGCTATTATTAATAAATCTGCATCATTTATGTAATCCTCCTTAGCTAATGTGAGAGAACCTGACATCCCAGTTTCTTCATCAGCAGTACCTAGGAAAATAAGCTCACAGTGTTCCAAAAAACGACTATTTCTCTCTAGTATCTTCATTACTCCTATTAAAGAGGTTATTCCCCCTTTCATATCAGCAGAACCTCGACCATATACCTTACCATTCACAACTTTAGCAGAAAAGGGAGGATAAATCCATTTGTTTTGTTCCCCGACAGGTACCACATCAAAATGTCCAGATAATAATATTTTCTTTTTTCCAGATCCGATTTTTGTAACTAAATTATGAAGCACTACACCATCTTTCATATAAGTAATTATTTCATTATGAAATCCCTCTTCTTCTTTGAAAACTTCATTAACCAAGAATTTCACTGCCTGTTCCGTTTTCCCAGGAGGATTCTCAGTAGGAATTTGAATTAATTTCTTCAAAATGAAGAGCAATCTTTCTTCTAATGAATTAGTTAT
>CAYNEU010000737.1:0-15416 GCA_964396275.1 uncultured archaeon
ATGGATACAAAGGGGGATTTAGATTATTATCTTCCCAGAATGCTTCCATAGATTTTGAGAAATATATCTTTAAATCATTTAGGCTAAATGGTTTTAATTCTTGTTCCGGTTCCATTCTTGATCTGAGTGGAGCATCTGCAATCTCTATAATTCTAGGCCAAATTTCTTTTAAAACCGCAATTGTAATAACTAATCCTTTAACTTCATTGTACAATCTCTTCAATATCTCTAAAAACTTTCTCTCAGCAGCTTCTCCTAACATACGATAGGGTGATTCAAGTTCATCAAAATAAAGGATAAGAACTTTATCTAAATTCTCTGTTATGATTTTAATCATTGCAAGGCAGACATCATCCTCCTCTACAACAGAGTTTATTCCCAATTCACTTAACTCCTCATCTTCTAAATCCTCACCAAGAAGCCATCTTTCTGCAAGTGCTTTCTTGTTTTTATCTAATTGATAAGTAACTAAAGCCTTGACGCAATCAGCAAACACTCCCGGGAATTCTCTAATTCCTTGTTGAATGACTTCTTCAATTTTAGGTTTTTGGAAAATTCCCTTTTTCATTCCACCCCATCTTCTCATTAATTTCTCAGAAACAATATCAAGTAATTCTGCACCAAGCTCCTCAATTATACAGGTATACACATGGAGTAAAACGCGAATACTTGCTGGAGGACTTGGAACATAAACAATAGTCCAATCAGTAGAAGTAGCAAATTTACTTGCATCAATTTCTTCTGATTCTCCTGCTCCTTCTAATTTTTTTCTATTTTCTCTTTCTTTATCCTTGAAAGAATGATAAGCATGTGTTTTACCAGTACCGGCTGATCCTAATATAGGAATTAATCTACTTGATCTATCCCTATAAGTTTGTTGTACCAGTCTATACACTTCTCGATCAATATAACTTCGAGGTCTTGATATATCAACTTTATCTGGTATATCCCCTCTCGATACAAAATTTGAAAATGGTAAGATTGGACTCTCGCGTAACACGTCAAGATACATCTCCTTATCATCATCTGAAAGTTCAGAATAAATTTTAATCTCCTCTCCGTTTTTTAGTTTTTAATAATATAGTTTTTATGTAGAATAAATTTATTAATCCAAACAATTTTTTCTAGATTATAAGCTAATTAGTTTTTAGCTATTATAATATTTAATTAATAATTTTGCCTATTAAATTTAATTGATATTTATAGCGTTATATACATTTTAGAGGGTAGCAAGTATGCCAAAAAAAAATAGAGATAAAGATGAGGATGAAGATGAAGATGAGGAAAAAAAGGATCCTTTTGATTTTTTTAGATTCTTTGAGGACCCAAATAAGTTTTTTAGTGATCCAAATAAATTCTTGATAGATCCAAATAAACTATTTCAGTCTAAAAATTTTCGACACATGTTTAAAGAAGTATTTGAGAAAATTATGGAAAATTTACCCTCAGAATTTCAAAACTTATCTCCTGAAGATATCTTGAGAGAATTTAATAAGAATAAATCCAGATTTGGTTTTCCAATTACTTATGGGTTTAATATTAATATTGGTAAAGATGGTAAACCAACTATAGATTCTTTTGGGAATGTTAAAGCAAAATCTTATTCAGGAGATCCAGAAGTTAAAAATGTTAGAGAACCAATGACAGAAGTTAATGAACAAGGTGACCAGATTATAGTTATATGCGAAATGCCTGGTATTACGAGAGATGAGATTGAATTAAAAGCAACTACACATTCATTAACAATATCCACGAAATCCAAAGATAAGGGTAGGAACTATTATAAAGAAGTGGAGTTACCCACAGCAATCAACTCGGATTATGCCCGAGCTAGATATACAAATGGAATTTTGGAAGTAAAATTGAAAAAAATTGATGAAAAACAAACAGATATTAAGATTGACTAAATTCCTTTTCTTTAGTAAAGATTTTCATAACTTAAGTTAAAATTCTAAAAATAGTTAAGATCAGTTTTAACCATATTATACACAAATCTTTATTAGTTCTATTATCAGATAAAAAATTAATATTAATTTATTATATACAAAAATTTTTGGTGACAATTAATGAGTGAAGAAGAAATTTTATCAAAAAAAACTATTTGGCTAATTCTTATTGTAACGCTTATTATAAGTTTAGTTGGTTTAGCATTCATAGTTCTTGGATTAAATAATGCAATTAATGAATACTTTTATGATAATGATATTATTTATGCTATTTTTACGGCAATTGGATACTTAGGATGGGAAATTGGATTAATAATCATAGTACTAACTTCTTTAATTATTTATGACGTTAGATTTGCTAAAAATTTATCATTTTCTCTGTTAGGTTCATTCTATCTTAATTCAATTTTGAAAGATATTTTTCAAGACCCTACACCTTGGACAAGGAGAGAAAAACCCGGATTTGGATTTCCTTCCGGGCATGCTCAAAATGCTGTTGCTGTATGGGGTTTCTTAGCATATAATGCCAATAATAAAAAAAAAAAATATCTTCCGTGGATTTTCCTTGCTTTTATTTATTTAATTGCAACTGCGAGAATATTAAATGGCTCTCATGATGTAAATGATATTGTCGGGGGACTATTAGTTGGAATTGCTTTCTTATTGTCATTTATTTACTTAGAACCAATAATTACAGAGAAAATTAATCAATTTAATTTGAGCATAAAATTAGTTTTATCAATAGTGATTCCAATAATATTATTTATAATCGCAATTCTCATCTTTCCTAATACCGAGAATTATTATGGATTATCATGTGGAACATTAATTGGATTATCTATCGGATATCTAATGGAACAAGAATATGTGAAGTATACACCAATGGAATTAAATAATAAACAAAAAATTATTAATTTAATAATTGGATTGTTAATTGTAATGGGTTTATATGTGATTCTTGATTTTCTAGTTGATATAGATAGTCAAATTTGGCAATTCTTTGAATATTTAATAATTTCTTTAGCAGGTTTCTTGTTAGTACCTTGGATTCTTCAAAAAATAAAGCGTTAACAAGTTTTAAAATATTTTTTTTTATTTTTTTAATAAAAACACATATTCTAGGATGATATTTTTAACCCTCTCATTGCGACTTCTTTTAAAAGAAGATGATTTACCATTTTTTTGTCGCTTTGGGTAACTTCATTATGAGGAGTTATTATCTCGTTAATATAAATATCATCCCTATTAGGATGGGGTAAAACTTGTTCGAGGTGCATCTTAATTAAGTGAAAAAAAAGTGATTTATAAAATTTCCTATTTATGATCGGAATAAAAAGAAAAATAATCCTTATTTTTAGGTTCCATTAATTTTATATTTAAGAATATTAGTTTTAATATTTTGTATAAAATCTTGATTGATTTCATGATCTTTACTAAAAATTTTATCAAATTTAAACCCCGCTCTATTCTTATGTCCTCCACCTTTATAATTTCTAGCTAATTCCCGGCAATTAACATAATCACTATGGATAATTATTTCGTTATATCGAAAGTCAATCCCTATATAACATTTTATCTCAGTAAAATGATCCTTTAATAAAGATACTATTTTTCCCCCGCCAAGTTTAGCAAAAGAAATTAAAATTTTTCCGAAATCTTTAACCTCTATCATTCTTGTATGATTTAAGGCAAATTTGGTTTGCTTATTTTCCCATTCTTTCACTATTACTAGTTGTTCATCAAACCAAGGGTCTTCAAACTTTCCAACAGACATTAAATTAACAATTTTTCTTTTTATGTCATCTGATTCATATCCTCTGTTGTAGGCAATAATCGATTGAATATTGGATGCAATTTCATATCTTTTTGTGTTGAAATCTATATCTCTAGAGAATTTAGCAATCTTTTTAGCAATTGAATCATCTGGTAAATAATAATCTTTAATGATTTCGGCGCTACATCTCTTAGTATCATTTAAATAAAGTTCTAATAACTTTTCTAATTCTACTTTATTATTTTTATCTATTATATGATGGTCAAACCAAAAAATCCTGCAATCTTTGTTTTTCGCCTTACTAAATAGAGGAAATAGTTCTCTAAAATTATCATTAAACCCAATATCAGAAATAATAAATTGTTCTTGCAAGGGATTTTCGTTAAATATTTTTTTTACATTATCTATGAAATTTGTATAATGAGCATAATATAATTTCATTTCTTGTGTTTTATCTTTATTAAAATAATTAAAATATCTCTTAACAATTGCTTGTGAACCTAATCCATCAAGATCTAATTCATGAGTAACAGAAACAATCATTTTTTTTAACTTGTTTAAAATAATAGTTAATAATTTATCATTAGAAATAAGTGATTTTTAGAATAACATTAAAAATGGTTTAACTTTCTCTCTTCCTTCGGCATTCTCAATACACTCTAGAATTCTTTTTGATAGTTCCTTTTTTTTTTGAAAGTATATTTTCATTATATCCTCTAAAGATTTATGAGGATATATTTCCACTAACGCAAGATCTCTTCTTGAACACCCACTTTTTCGCATACAACAATAAGAAAGTGAACCAAAACATACAATTTCAGAATCCCAATTATTTTCTTTTGAGAATTCGTCCTTAATTCGGATAAATTCGTCAGTTCCAAGACCTAGATCCTTCAGTTTTTCATCTCTTCTGCACTTTAAACCAAATGTAAGCGAATAACCGGGTTTACAACAAAATGTTAAAGCACGATAGTCCCCTCCCATACATATTGGTACCGGGGCATTATCTTCCCATCCTGGAAGGTTCCTAATTTTATCTTCTTCTAACTTCAAATTATTCTCATAAACCCTAAATTTGTAATATCCATAAATAAATATAATAAGAGGGCTCGGTACGGGAATTATTCCGAAAAGAATATGTTTCTTTCCGTTTGAACCCGTCTGTCCCCGGTTGTAAGGATATTTTCAAACCTCTAGGGATTCACAGTCCCCAATATTAAGCGTTATGGTTTAAATAACCATAACTCTAACCACTATACGAACCGAGCCATAGTTTTTTTTTATAATAATAAATCTAAATGTTTACTTATAAAAAAATTTAATTATCGCTTTTGGTTTTCACTTATCACGGAAATTATATATTTTAGACATTTATTAATTGCACTATCAAGTTTTCCAGAATTATCAATAATTATATCTGCTTCTTGAAATAATTGATAAGTTTTTGCTCGTTCTATTCTTTCTTCTAATAATTCTGATCTTTCTCTTCCTCGATCTTTTAAACGTTTTATAGTTGTCTCAAGAGGCACATAAATGAAAATTACTTTAAGATTTTTATAAATTTCTCGTGTTTTTTTCACAATTGACCGACTTACATTAATAATAACGGGGTGCCCCTTTTTAAGAAAATCCTCAATTTTCATAGGAATTCCATAGGATAAACCGTAAATTTGCCATTTGAAGGCAAATTCTCCTTTCTTCTCCATTTTTTTGAATTCTTCTGGAGATATTGAAAAGTTTTTTTCAGTTTCAGAAGGTGGTCTAGTAATAAATCTTTTCGGAGCATAAATCTGCTTCAAATAAGGGGGATATGCTTTTATTACCCCCGAAATTATTGAATCCTTGCCAGAACCGGAGTTTCCTACAACCAAAAATAATGTACCGATGAACTTTTTTGACATTTGCTTGATAAATTAAAAAAAAAATAAATTATATCCATTTAGGAAACAATTAAAATATAAAAAATCATAAAGACTTATAAGAATAATTTATGTTAACAAACTTGAAAAAACAAATTATTATTTAAAAATAAACCTTCAAATTTTAGACTTAAGAGATGGCGAAAAAAAGTTCTACATCAACTTCAAATATCTCAGACATTCCTGAAAGTTACCAAAGATACCTAGATGAAATTCATACTATATCTATTAGAAAAAAAGGTGGATGGGTTACAAACAAAGAAATTGCAGAAAATCTTCATGTTGAGCCCGCTTCCGTATCAGGAATGCTCGAAAAATTAAAAAATAAGGGATTAATTAAATGGGAACCTAGAAAAGCCATTAGATTAACCGAAGAAGGTAAAATAATTGCTAAACAGTTAAGTGAAATTCACAACCTCCTTTACCAATTTTTCGCAAGAGTTTTGAAAATAGAAGATCAAGAAGTTATTGAAAATCTATCTTGTGAAATAGAGCATCATATTACGCGAGATGTAAAAACTTCATTAGAACAATTTCTATCACAATATTTGGATGGTTAGATTTAATTATAATCTTTAATTCAATGGTACAACCAACTTAAAAAAATTTCCTTAAATATATTAAAAATGTCTGATGACTTAAAAGAAAAAATTAGTTATGTAAATAGAAGATTTGAAAATTTTTCTAACTTTATTGAATTGAGTGATTTTAGATCTTTTTTATTATTTACTCTAACTAGTCAAGTTCCAACTAATATATTAGCTCAAATCGGTTTGGGAGGGAATAAAGAAGTAATAAATTTACCATATAATCCTATATTCAATATTTATTATCAGAAAATTAATTTAATATCGGTAGGGTCTTTAATAGTTTACGTAAAAAAAGAAATTATCAGTGAAAAATTTATATTAGACAAAGATGATCGAATAATTAAAAATTTTCTGACTGCTAATGAAATGAGTCTTGCTTTTAGAGGTAAGGAAAAATTTCTCCTTCCAAAGATTAGTGATTGTACTGCTTATAATAACGATGGAAAATCTAATTTAACAATTAAAGTTGACGATTTGTTCCATTCAGTAGAAAGTTTCCTAGCAGTAGCTGAGCCAAATTTGCTCTTTGTTGTAGACGCGACTAATGAGTCAGAATCTGATATATTATTTACATTTAATATGGTGCCAGAGATGCCAGGTCGTATTGATCAAAAGGTTCTGAAAATTGATGTTTTTTTTGATAGGGATCATAAAACAAAAGATAAAACCTATTTAAAAAGAGAAGAAGATTATACAATAAAATATTTGAACGATATTAAAGAAATAAGTCATGCAGATACATATAAGTCAGCTTTTTCATTAATACTGCATGTAAAATCATTTTCAAAACCATAGTATAACTCAATTCTTTTTAATTCTTCCATCTTTTTTCTTAGTGTAAAATAAAAAAAATGTATATTAGTGTATTAATACTATTATTGCATTTATTAGATAGTTGATAGAATTATATTCGTTAACAATTAAGAGATTAATACAATTAAAGGATTAATATAATCAATTTATATAGCATCCGACAAAATATATTAAATATAATATTCAGTAATCAGTTTATTTTTAAATATTTTGTAAATAGGGTTGATAAGATGAAGATTATTACAATAAATTTACCAGAAAAGTATTTGCAGGCAATTCAAATTTTAAATGACATGGGGGTTTATCCCTCCCGGAGTGAGGCGATAAGAACTGCCTTGAATGATTTTTTAGCAAAAGAATTAAAAATGTACAATGATCTCGATGATCATAGCTTTAAAATGCTTATAAGAAGCAAAACCAACAAAAAAAATTAATCTTATTTCTTTTTTTCATTATAGATTTTAAATTTCCAAGTTTCAATGCATTATCTTTAATTAATCTAAAAGAATATAATCTCATAAATATTATATCTAAAACGGTTTGGAACATTTCTCCTATTATAACTTCAACGTTTACTAATATTGAAACCGTAAAAAAAATATTAAAAGTTCTCAAAAAAGAAGACTTATGTATCTCTTTAGTAGTTAGTGGATTGATATCTGAAATTAAAAAAGCTGTAAAAGATTATTTTGGGAAAAAAGAGTTATTACCTTCTGAAAAAATTATAGAATTACAGCAATGTGTGGGTATCATTGTATCTCACCACAATCTGTTGATTATTATGTGCAATTGATAAAAGATAGAAAAATCTCTGTAGAGAAGGCAACAATGAAGTTAAAAAAATTATGTTTTTATGAAATTTTCAATCTCTCAAGAACTATACAAATCCTTAATAGATTAGTTAAAGATTATTCTTAATTTTAAATATAAGTAATACATATCTCAAGATATAAATAGTCAACTGATTTATTTTCAATTAGAAAAAAAGGAACTCAAGTATTATATTCATGCAACAAAAATATATATAAAGGTAAAATTAATGAAAATAACAATTATTGGAACAGGAAGATTAGGGAGTACTTTAGGGAAAATTTGGGCAGAAAAAGGGCACATGATTATGTTTGGTTCTCAAGATCCCCAGAAAGCAATAAAGTTAGCTAATTCAATCGGATTCAATGCAACTGGTGGAACATATGAAGAAGCTTCAAAATTTAGTGAAATAATCATTCTAGCAGTTCCATGGTCGGGTACAAAAGAAACAATCAAAAAAGCAGGAGATTTAAAAGGTAAGATTGTTGTAGATTCTACTACTACTGCTGCACCCCATTTAGGAGGGCTTTTAATAGAACCTACACCATCTGCAGCAGAAAAAGTCGCAAAATGGGCAGTAGGTGCTAAAGTAATAAAAACAGTTCATACTATTGGAGTTGAGAGTCTAACTAAATTACAATTTGGTTCCCAACAAGCAAGTTTATTTGTTTGTGGAGATGATTTAGACGCAAAATCAAAAGTGAAGCAATTAGGACTCGATCTCGGTTTTGATGTTATTGATGTTGGACCACTTACAAATGCCAGACTTATCGAACCTTTAGCAATGCTTTGGATTGAATTAGCTTATAAGCAAGGAATGGGAACAGATATTGCTTTTAAATTATTAAGGCGTCGGAAGGCAAAATAACTAATTTATTAATTTTATTTTTCTCTTTTCTATCTCAGTTTTATTTTATGTTAGATTTCACTTAAGTTATAACTATAACCTATAAGATATAATTAATTTAAAAATTATAAATAATCATAGGTAGATTATATTTTATTAAATATTGATTTATGAATGAGATATGCGAGTTGCTAGATATTATAGTAATAATGATATAAGGACTGACGATATACTAAAACCAATAATCGGTCCAGGAGAATTCATGGTTAAAATAAAAAAATCAGGAATCTGTGGATCTGATATACTAGAATATTATAGAAAAGCAAAAATGAAAAAGTTGGGTGTAAGCTCTTTGATTTTAGGTCATGAGATTGCGGGAGACATAGTAGAGAAAAGTGAGACTATAAAGCATCTTAATGTGGGAGATCGTGTTTTTGTCTCGCACCATGTGCCTTGTTTTGAATGTCATTATTGTAAACAAGGACATCATACCGCGTGTGATTTACTACATAATACAAATTTTGATCCTGGTGGTTTCGCTGAATATGTCAGGGTACCTAAAATCAATATAGAAAAAAAGGGTGTATATGTTTTAGATAATAATGTCTCATATGAGGAAGCAGTTTTTATTGAGCCGTTAGGATGTGTTTGTCGAGCACAACGTTTATCAAATGTTAAAAAAGGAATGACCGTCTTGATTCTAGGATGTGGGGCGTCTGGTTTGTTACATGTAAAATTAGCAAAACTTAGAGGTGCTAAAAAGGTTATTGCAACTGATATTAATGAATTCCGGCTAAAAAAAGCACAGGAATTCGGAGCTGATGAAGTTTTTAACGCAAATAGAGATCTACCAAATGAAATTAAAAAGATCAACGACTTTATATTAGCCGATATCGTGATAGTTTGTACGGGAGCTTTATCAGCAGCAAAACAAGCATTGGAATGTGCAGCACCAGGAAGTAAAATCATATTTTTTGCGGTTCCAGAACCAGGGATAAACTTAGAAGTTCCCATAAACCGATACTGGAGAAATGAAATTACAATTATGACTTCTTACGGTGCGGCTCCAGAAGACCTTGATGAGGCATACAATTGGATACTCTCAAAGAGGATTAATGTTGTAGATTTAATTACTCATCGATTCCCCCTCAGCAAAGCTGGCGAGGCATTCAGAGTAGTATGTGAAGCTGGTGAATCAATTAAAGTAATTCTTGACATGGAACTAGATTAATATCTTGAAAATTCGATTATTTAAAATGATTGCTTCTCTGGATGTGCTTTCGAATTATCCAGGATTCCCATAAACTATATATTTCAAATAAAAAATCTTTTAATTTTCTTTTTGGGAAAAATATATCCATTTTAAGTAATTGTTTAACAACCTCATCTTCTGATAACTTTGAAGTGTTTGATATTCTTAATGCATTATCGACTTTTTTTTGGTTTTCCTTAATCTTAGTTCTCATATATTCAAAAGGGTGTGTATCTGGATTTTTTACTATATACGAGTGACTTGAAGTTAAAAATTTCGCATTATATAAAAAAATTGACTCCGCTTTATTAATATCTTCAATATATTGCGAAATTGAGGCTTGTTTAAATCCATACCAAGGACCGAAACCATCAATTTCAGGTTTTGGTTTATCAAATCCAAGGCAACTAATATGAAATACTTTTTCTTTAGGTATTAAGAATCCTACATGTGCTTCTGAGTGTCCAGAAAAAGAAATTGTATCTATTCTAAACTTTTCAAATTTTAGTGAATCACCGGGTTTGAAACAATTGACATGTTTACAATTATGAAATCCATTTATTTCTCCAAACTTTTCAACAGAAGAGTATTCCATTGCTTCGTTAAAACCAAATCCTTCATAGAAATTGTGTAGATCAAGCAAAAAATTCGCTTCAGGACTTGGAGCATGGATATTAGCTCCAAATTGCTCCCAAGCATATACATGAGAAGTATGGTCGACGTGTGCATGAGTACACACGTAATTTGAGACGGGTCCATATATATCATTTAAATTTTTAATATATTTAGGTTCAATATTTAAATCAAGTGCTATCGTTGTTTTATTTCTACCTTCTTTAGGCAAAATTAGAAGTCCATCACAACAAGAAAATAAAAAGGGGACTTTTTTTTGATGGATTAGTAAAATATCTTCTGTTACTTCCCAGATTTCAAGATTATCTATTTTTGGAAGAGACATTGATGTAAAATTTACTGATATTTAACCAAATTGTAATAAAAAATAAATAAAACTTTAATAAGTTGACTTTCATAAAAATTAAGTCAATTTATACGAATATTGAACATATTGTCATACTATTTGTAAGCATATAAAATGTAGTATGGAGCAAGATATAATCCTTTCTTGGAAAAAAGATTAATAAAATAATTTGTTAATTTTAAGATAGGATTATATTTCGATGCAATATTTAGATTTATATTAGAAATAAATTTCTTTATTGTAAGATTATTTCTACTTTCATAAACTCCCGCTATTACTTGATAATTATAATTTTATTGAAAAAAATTAATAATTAAGTGAAAAAATAAAAAAATACAATCATAAATTACAAATTGGTATTGTATTTACTTTTTACTTTTTTCAAAATGATAGATTTGTAATGAAAATTTAGCCATAAAGCTGAACATATTCCAAATATTAAAATATAGCCTATTCTAAGAAAATGATCCAAAATAAATAAAGATAAAATACTATTATTTGGAATTGAGGGATAGAATATGAGAATTAATAACGCACCGGCATTCTCTGAAACAATCCACCCCCCTGGTGTAATAGGGAAAGTTTTTGTAAAAAAAGTAACTATTTGAGCTAAGATAATAATCATTATATTTACTTCTGAATGTCCTGTTAAAAAAAAGATGAGAACTAATGTTAAAGTTTCAAAAAACCATACAGGAATGCTTAAAAATAACACATCTGCAATTTTCTTTTTATCTTTACGGAAATCTTTTATACCCTCCAAGAAATTTTTGAGAAATCTTTCTAATAAGTTTCTTAATTTCGAGGAAATTTTTTCAAAGATTTTCAATATCCAATTTGTCTTAAAAATAAGAATAACTAATAAAATTGTACCCCCAAATAATAAAAATGCGGAAAAAATGATATAGAATTCTAAATTTAAATCAGTTATTCCTTGTATATGATTTAAATACATAAAAAAAAGTGAAAAACAAACGATTCCAAATAATATAAGTAAATCAATTATTCTCTCAATTGCGATTACAAATATGCTTTTGCTTAAGCCTATTTGTTTTTCTTTTTCATTAAGGATCTCAATTCTCACGAGATCTCCGATTTTTCCAGGTGTTAGTTCGTTTACACCCCATCCAACACCATAAGAACCGAGTAATGTCAAATATGAGGCATCTAAGTCTAAACCGTGAATAATCTGCTTTAATCTTATTGTTCGCAAAAGAAAAGTTATTGTATATATTAATATAAATATCAAAATCCCATATATCGAGACTTGTTGAAAATTTCTAATTATTTCATTAATGTCGACATAGATGACCATTATAATTATGAGAACAATGGTAGATAATCCAATGATCAATCTCTTTATTTTTTCCTTCATTTTAAGTTAAATTTTTAACCTTATTTTACACTACAGAATTCTTAAGTTATATTAGATTAAAATATTAAATATTTATAATTTTTGAATTTTCTCTTGAAATTATAGATGTTCAGAGGTTGTAATTGACAAAATAATAAAAAATGACTTTTATAAAATCATATAACCTAAATAGAGTTAAATTGAAAATTAACTATTTTACTTGAAAATAGATAAAACGCTAATTATATTACGCTTTTAGTGAACGATTTTCTTGAAAAAAGTAAGTAGTTTATTTATTACTTTTTTAATGTGGAATTTATAGGTATTATATAATAATTGATATAACTTAGAATCGGGACAAAATCTATATTGGAGTAAAATTAATAAACTTTCAATCCCATCAAGCCAATTGATCTTAGCTGAACCATATTGTCGATATTTATATTCAATCGGTATTTCTTTAATTCTGTAGCCGCTTAAAAGTAATTTAGCTGTGATTTCAGGTTCAAATTCAAATTCTCTACAGTTCAAGTTTATATTTTTAAGAGTATTCTTGGTGAATAATTTATATCCTGTTTCCATATCAGTTAATTCAGCTTTATATAAGAAATTAGTAAGATTCGTCAAGAATTTATTAGCCATATAATGAGACCTAGACATTAATGATGGTTTTGTTTTAAATCTAGTACCATAAACAACCTTTACACTTTGATTTAAAAGAGGATTTAATAATTTAGGAATATCTTGAGGATAATATTCAAAGTCTGCATCCTGGATAATAAAAACATCCCCACTAGCATGTTTCAACCCGACTCGAATAGCCACTCCCTTTCCTTGGTTTTTTGTTAATCGAATAAACTTAATTTTATTCGAATTAATCTCTTCGTGAATAATTTTTTTATGATTTAGTTTAGATCCATCATCTACAACAATAATTTCTTTTTCTATTGGAAATTCAACTTTCAAGAGATTGTTTAAGACTAGTTTAATTGTGTCTTCTTCATTAAAACAAGGAACAATGATACTTAACTTCAACAGAGAACAATTAGCTTTTGATTTTACTATCTAATAATGTTTTATTAATTAAATGACTTAAAACCTTTTTTATTGACAGAAAGTTGTGTTCATATGATAAAGATCGAAAGAGAAATGATAATAATGACAAAATTGATTTAATTAAATATGGAGTTAATAATTTTGGTTTTTAGATTGAATGAAAAAAGGTAATATTAAAAATAAAAAGAGAAATAATTCTTGAAATATATAAAAAACAATTCCAAATGTTGTAAAAACAATTCTAAGGAGACTAAGATTACTCAAATTTTGTAAGGAATCTGAATTGAAGAATAACAGAAGAAAAAATTGAAAGATGTTAAATAAAGTAAAAAAAACGATATATAATATGAAAATCGTATGAATCGAAAATGTAAATTTCTTTTTTAGAATGCTAATTGATCTGATTAATAATTTCCTTTTCTTAAAATAGTAGTTAACTAGAAAAAGATGTCCAAGGAAAAAGAAAATTGGTAAGAAATAAAAAAATAATCTTACATCAGCGTATACAGCATAAAAGATACTTAAGTATAAAAAATTAACACCAATTATAGATAAAAGCATAAACACTTGATTATTTTTCCAATTTTTAACTAAAAAGAGTACAATAATTATTGTAAAAACAATGCCTATAACTCCAAAAAGGCCAAAAAATTCAAATAGTATTCCTAATGAGAGTCCTCTTAAGACACCTTCTATAATTCCGGTAAGAGATCCAAAATCTAATGGTGTATTTCTTTCATACCATGCTTGCTGCACTTTTATTGTATGAAAAGGATCTCCGAAATTTACCCAACAAAATATTAACCAAAAAGAATAAGATGCTATAAAAGAAACTGTGATTAACAGAACTTTCATACTGGAGACATTAATACTCATGAATCTAAATTTCGAAATAAAATAGAAAAAGACAATCGCAATTGTTACGAAAATTCCGACAGATACATGAGAAAGGGTTAAAGCTGAAACTAAAACCATTAGAATTAGGTAATCTTTCCAATTAAATATATTCGATTTTACTATTACAAAATAGAAAAGTAAAATACAAAGTGATGCGATTAATTCTTCTCTGATTCCCATTCCGTTATTCCATACTAGAAAACCATGGATGGAAATATAAAAACTCGTTAAATATCCTACTAGTTTTGATTTTTGTTGGCTATCCTCAGTATTAGTAAAAACTTTTAAAGCTGTTTTTGAAAAAACAAAATTTGAGATGATAATTAAAGAAATTCCACAAAAAAAAGAGGCAAATTTCACTGCTAAGAATGAATTTTGTGTGATAATCAAAAATACAGCAATAACAAGAGGAAATGTTGGTGGTCGGTGAGTGGTATAGTTACCCGTCAGAATACCTTCAGCACCATCGAGATAATTATATGAATCAGGAGCCAAGTCTACAAAAATTAATGAAATAATACGTAGAATTGCTCCTATGATTAGAATCATTAAAAGTGTATAGTTAATTTTTTTGAAATTATGCTGCAAACATTAACACCTTAAAAAAAATGATGATTTTAGCTCTACATTATTAGTTAAACATTTAGATTTGAATAAAAATTCCATGATTAATATAAAAAAAAAGAATTTAATTACTTATTGAATTCCGCTTAAAATCAGTAAAAGTAATGGATTTAATTTATCTTCTTGAAGTAGAAAAGTTATTAAAAAGAAAGCCAGCATAACTATAGTAAGTATAATTGTTAATAATCCCATAGTTAGGAGAAAAACTGGGTAGCTAATAATTGAGACAACTAAATTACCAACTAGCCATGCCATTTCATATATTGATATAATTTTGAAATGAAATACTCCTTAACATTTAAATACAGAAATCTGATTAAAATTTGGTTGAATATGAAAAATGACTAAAAATCTAAAAAAAATTAATAATAGAATTAGAGTCCTTTTGGACCTTGTTTGTATATTTCATAAGCTTCATCTACAGAAGCATTATTATGAACTATCTCACGAACTGCTTTAATCATTCCAATAGGACTGTCACTTTGAAAGATATTCCTTCCCATGTCTACTCCTTTTGCTCCTTTGTCAAGATCGGAAGAGGTCGTGTAGGGAAAG
>CAYNEU010000738.1:0-1618 GCA_964396275.1 uncultured archaeon
GAGTTTATAATGGATTACTAGGTTTAACTGCATTAGAAAAGATAAAGAGAATTTCTACCTTAATTTCAAACAAGAAATTCAAATTTTATATATTAATAAATATAAGATATAATCCATATATCTTTAGCATTCAAATAAAAGAGAATGATCAATTATGGAAAAATTAGATAAAATATTCGAAAAAGTACATGCAAGTTATTTTGGGTTTATAGGGATTGCTATTTTTCTTGTTGGAGCAATCCCAGCGATGTTGGTTCATAGTGGTTTCAGTTTATTGACTACATTTATTAGTGATTTGTCCGTACCAGGATGGAATGATTTAGCTATTTTCTTTAGTGTATGTTGGTTTATAACTGGGCTTTTTATGATAATGTTTATCTTAGGTTTTACTAGATATTTACAAGAGAAGGGGGCATCTACAAAAGGAACTTGGATAGCATGTATTTTAGGTGTTGCTTCAGCCATAGGTATTTTAATGTTGGCACTATTCAATACAAGGGACTTTGATGCCTTACACGATATCGCACAATACGTTTTCTTCTTCCCAGGTATTTTATACTTATTTAGTTACGCCTATCTTGAATATAAGCTTTCAGAATTTCCCCTATGGCAAGCATTGATTAATATTATTGTAGCATTTTTCTTCATACTATACCTGGTGCTCTTTATTGTTAATAGAGTGGATGAGACGTTACTTGTAGAAGCTAAAGTTTTAGCTGAGTGGTTATTTCTTTTTTCAAATTTATTCTGGTTTGTAGAAACAGGTGTTTTTATCTTAAAGAAGTAAAAAATTCCAATTTTCTTTTTATTTTTATTTTTTTCCTTACTACTTTCCTAAAGGTAAAATCATATTTGGAAATAGAAAAACATTTTGACACATTGGGCATGCATTATATTTTAAAAGCCAAGATGAAACACAAGTTGAGTGATATAAACTTTCACAATAAGAACATTTGATTGTTTTATGCTTATTAGGATCAACAATTTTATGACAGATTGTACATTGAACTTTTTTTATGAATTTCTCGTGATCATTTTTTAATTTCTTGCCACAAAAATAGCAGAAATTTGGCGTATCATTATCAGATCTAAATAATTTCTTCCCACAATAGGGACAAAAATTATAGATTCTCCTAAGCAAATTTTTTTCACCAATCACGCTATTCTTATTTCTATATAAGTAAAAATTGAAATAGTAATAAAATGATCTTTAGACCAATTTTTAAATGAAAAATGAGTATGACTGTTATTTATGGTTTTGAATAAATTCTTTTAATGGTGTAGTATATTCCTCTTTAAATGAGAAAATATTATTATGCCCAGCATCTTCAATTAAAACTAATTTTTTTTCAACTCCCTCTGGAAGACAATCATAGATCAGTCTTCCTTCATCGCACGGAATAACCCAATCTTGAGTTCCATGAATAATTAATACTGGCTTTTTGAATTTTTTCATTCTTGTATCATTTGAATACGCCTCCAAGCCATCTGGAGTAATATCTGGACCACTCACTCTGAATAGTCTCGTCATCATATTATACATACTCGCAAATCCACTTTCAAAAATAACGCCTTTCAAACTATCTGGATTATATGAGCCAATTTCTGAAGCACACAC
>CAYNEU010000739.1:0-2339 GCA_964396275.1 uncultured archaeon
AAAATGACAGAAGCGAAAAAGGAAATTGAAATTACCGGCAATGAAAGACCTCGGATTGGAGTTTATGTGTGCCATTGTGGAATAAACATTGGTGGTGTAGTTTCGGTCCCAGATTTAGTGGAATATGCCAAAACTCTTCCAAACGTAGAAGTTGCACGAGAATATAAATTTATGTGTTCTGACAATGGTCAAAAGATGATTAAAGAAGATATAGAAGCAGGTTTAGTCAATAGAGTAATAGTTGCAGCATGCTCTCCGAGAATGCATGAACCTACCTTTAGAATAGCATGTAAGGAAGCTGGGTTGAATCAATTTTTATTTGAAATGGCAAATATACGAGAACACTCAACATGGGTTCATATGAGAGAGCCAGAAGGTGCTTATGAAACTGCTAAAGATCATATTAGGATGGCAGTAGCAAAATCAAGAGAATTAGTCCCTCTTGAAGTTCAGAAAGTAAAAGTAGAACCATCATGTTTAATAATTGGAGGAGGAATTGCAGGTATGAATGCGGCTTTAGACCTTGCTGCAGAGGGATACAAAGTATATTTAGTGGAAAAAACTCCTACAATTGGAGGTCATATGGCTCAATTAGACAAAACATTTCCAACCATGGATTGTTCAAGTTGTATCCTTACTCCAAAAATGTCTGAAATATCACGAGAAAAAAACATAGAACTCTTAACATATTCTGAAGTAACAGAAGTGTCTGGGTATATAGGGAATTTTGAAGTCACAATATTGAAAAAACCTCATTATGTTGATCAAGTAAAATGTACTGGATGTGGAATATGTGTCGATTATTGCCCTGTTACTGTAGGGAATGAGTTCGAATTAGGATTAGCTACACGAAAAGCAATATATATTCCATTTCCCCAAGCTATTCCTGGACAATATACAATAGATATGGATAACTGTATTAAATGTGGAATTTGTGCAAGAATTGATGTATGTGAACCAGAAGCTATAATTTATGATGATCAACCAGAATATTTGAAAGTCAAAGTAGGAACAGTTATTGTAGCAACTGGATGGGATTTATATGACCCCACAGAGTTAAAACAATATGGATATGGAACATATCCAAATGTTATTACTGGACTTCAAATGGAACGTTTATTAAGTTCTTTTGGGCCAGTTATAGGAAAACCAGTAAGACCTTCTGACTTAAAAGAACCACATAGCATCGCTTTCCTGCAATGTGTCGGAAGCAGGAATTTTAGAGAAGGAGGTAATCAATATTGTTCTCGAGTTTGTTGTATGTATGCAACAAAACAAGCAAGACAATATAAAGAAAAACATCCTGATGCTGATGTATATATTTTCTATATAGATATCCGAGCTTTTGGAAAAGGATATGAGGAGTTTTACGAATCTGCTGGTCGAAATTATGGAATAAATTATTTGAGAGGTAGAATTGCAGAAGTTAGTGAAGATCAAGATCATAATATTATTATTCGTTCTGAAGATACATTACTTCAGCAACCAGTTGAATTAAAAGTAGATTTATTTGTATTATCTTGTGGATTAGAACCGCGAGCAGATGCAGATATAATAACCTCTCTATTAAGAATTCAAAGATCTGCTGATGGATTCTTTTTAGAAGCACATCCAAAATTAAGGCCTGTTGACACTTTAACAGATGGGATATTTATTGCAGGAGTTGCTCAAGGACCAAAGGATATACCTGATGCTGTAGCTCAAGCTAAAGGAGCAGCTTCAAGTGCTGCTGTCTTAATGGCTAAAGGAGAAGTTGAAGTAGAACCTTTTTTTGGTGTTGTTCAACCCGAAAGATGTATTGGATGTGGTATGTGTGTCGAGAATTGTGCTTATGGGGCGATTGAACTTGTTGAGGACCGAAGGTTCGGTACTGTCGCTAAAATTAATGAAGCACTCTGTAAAGGTTGTGGCGCTTGTTCAGGCAATTGCAGATGTTCTGCAATAGATATTAAAGGGTTTACAGCTGAGCAAATTTATTCAATAATTACAGACAGATTGTAGTATTTAATAATTTATTTTTTTATTCAAAAATGCTATGAATGATAAATTTTAAGAAAAATTTTTATTATATTTTGACATATTAGTTAATTACCTTTAGTTTCAATTTGAGATCCAAAATGAAGTAAAGGCATTCAATATTATAGAAAAAATAAAAATTGAGATGTGAATATGCCAAAATTTATTGTAGTACACTCTGTTCCACGAAAAGCTTTAGAAAAAATGGTAGATAGACTGGAAGTAGACCATGATAATGCAAAATTGTTAGCAAAAAAAATAAATTTAATGAAAGGTTTAAATATTGATCTTTCAACTGTTCAAACCAACATAGTCAGGATTGA
>CAYNEU010000740.1:0-2259 GCA_964396275.1 uncultured archaeon
ATACAGTAAAATTACCGTAATAATTCTTAATGGAGTCCTATTTGGTTTAATTCATTTCGTTAATATGTTACTTGGACAACCTTTTGGTACAACTCTTATACAGGTAATAATGGCTTCTTGTTTAGGGGTTTCACTTGCTTATATGTATGTTAAGACTAATAGCTTATTACCATGTATCATATTTCATTATTTATTCGACGCACTAGGAATATTATTTCAAACTTTTATTTTCGAAAATAATTTAATTAAAGTCTTATTTACAATTTTCGGTATTGGGATTTTCCCAATGATTTTTATCGTCATTTTTATAAAATTAATCGTTAAAGATAGAATTGATTTGATTACAACAGAAATATAATAAACTACCTTCATTTTTTTTTATTCTTTTATTAAATATCCTATACATATTTTTAACGCATTTTCTAACACTCCTCTTTCAATTTTATCAGGAGTATCTGTATTTTGATGGTAAAAATGAACCATCTTTAGCATACTTAAACCTGTAATAGTACTAGCCTTTATTTTTGATTTTGAAAAAGCAGCAGCATCAGTCCCTCCACTCATTAGACCTGCTAATTTTTCAAGAAAGCTTCCTCCACCTAAACTAGCGATATTTGCTTTAACACCAACTAATTCAGCCGATTTGATGAGTTTTTGAACAACTTCTTCGCTATGAATAGTTCTAGTTGTTGGTTCTTTATCTGAGAATGTGAGATAATCTGAACTTTGAACTGCATCCAAGTTGACACATTCAGCATCATATTTTTGTAATTCTTCTAAGTGAGCTTCCACATAGCGGAAAGCACCCCTTAAAAATGCTTCCTCACTACCAAATGAGATTATTCTTATTTCAGTGTTTTTAGGTATTATTTCTTTATGGTTTTTCAGGTATCTTCCCACACCCAATATAATTGCAACTGCGCTTAAGTTATCAACTGCACCAGGAACCTTATTTGCTCCTTTGCCGGGAGTTACAAAGAAAAATAAGGTTGTAAGCGGTACAGCTCCAATTATTAATAACCAAATTACTAAATTAAAGAAAGATTGGTATATCAATGTAATATCTAATAAAAATGTGAATATGGAAAGAATTATAAAAAATAGAGATGCGAAAAACCAAAAAAACAAAATTCCAAGACCTAAAAAAATAATTAGTTCATAGCCATACTTTAAATATCTCAGAAGATTAAACTGTAAAGCACTATCATGATGTCCAGAAAAAATTATGATTTTTTTAATCTCGTCTTTAGGTTTAATCTTACCTATAACATTTTGAGAATTCTTTTTCTTAAATATTGGATCTATAAACTCTTTATAACTAAAAAACTCCTCCCAAGCAATCAATATTGCTATAAATATTAATAAAGCCGAAAAGATTGATAAAATATATACCCAAAATGAATAAATAAATAAATTGATTAGTAGAAATAAGCTGAATGACAACAAGGCCAATACCAGATCTACTCTTATCCACCCTAAAGCCGCTCTGGGATGACAGGTAAAAGGTTCAATAGTTACCTCATCACAAGTTTTTTCAAGTTCATTTTTTATAAGTCCTGCACCTTTAGCTTCTTGTGGGCTACAAGGCATTCGCGGTCCGCATTCATCAATTATCTTTTGGATGATATCATACATATATACAGAATCTTCTTTTGAGATTTCAATTTGCAAAAAATTCCCTTCTTTTTCTTTTAATGATAATTAGTTAGTAAATTAAAAAATAAATATAATAAAATTATAAAAACTTAATCTTGAAACTTTGATTCATTTGTCAAAAAAGCTATACATATTTTTAAAATACATTCCAAAGTTCCCTTTTCAATTTTGTCAATAGTATCTCCAGATTGATGGTAGTAACTAGAACGGTTTTTCCAATCAGCCGCGTTTATAAATCCCGCCTTGATACCTGCTTTTGAGAAAGCAGCGGCATCAGAACCTCCTGTTAAGCGCCCTAATACTTTTTCTAATTTTCCTGAACCTATTCGTTTTGCTTCAATATTTACAATTTCTGCTGCTCTTGATAATTTTTGATTTATCTCCTCAGAGTGCCAAGTTCTAGTAGTGGGTTCAAATTCTATAATGTATATATGATCGGGCTTTTCAAGTCCATCCATATTTACCACAAGAGTTTCATTTCTTTTTAGTTCATTATGATGACCTTCTACATAGCGATATGATCCTCTCAAACCAACTTCTTCACACCCAAAGCTAATCAATCTTATCTCAGTGTTAGGTGGGATAATATCTCTATTATTTTTT
>CAYNEU010000741.1:0-2417 GCA_964396275.1 uncultured archaeon
GAAGTAATACCACCTTTAAAAAAGAAAACTAGGAAAGAATTGAGACCACTTGATGCTCCTCCAGTTTCAGATATTAGTGCTGAAGAACTATTTGAACGTCTTGGTACTGACGATGAGCCTCCACTTTTAATTGATGTTCGGACTCCGCAGGAATATCAGAGCCCAACTGGTCACATCAAAAATGCTAAATTAATTCCTTTAGGAGATTTATTAAATAATGCAGATATTATAGTTGATTATAAAGATGAAGAAATAATCGCAATTTGTCACTCTGGTTCTCGCTCTATGATGGCGGCTCAAATACTAGCTCAAGCGGGATTTAAAGATATAAGAAATTTAAAAGGTGGAATGATGATGTGGCATAGAAAAGGTTATCCCGCAGAGTTAGAAGAAGGAAGAATGACAGCAACTTTTTATTAATCTAATATCGTTTAGATTTTTCTTTAAACTATAAGTAAAAAAGTTTAGAAAAACGCGAAATAACATTTTTTTTATCAATCATATAAAAGGTAATAAGCCAGGATTTCCAAATGCCGCTAAAGTTATCTCAATTCCAATATACAATAAAATAATTGCTAATATTTTTTGGAGTTTGGAACCAATCTTAATTAATTTAACAAAAAATATTTGTTTAATTTTACCTATTAAGGTTCCAATAAGTAAGTAAGGAATTATTATTCCTAAAGCATAACATATAAATAAAATAATCCCCAAAACAAAATTAGCTTGATCAGTCACTATTAAAACAATGGATAGATAAATTGGGGTAATACAACCAATCCAAGAAAATCCCATCGAAAACCCAAGCATGAATGATCCACCATACCCTTCATACTTCATTAATTCATTGTCAATAGTACTCGCATCGATTGTATTTGAATTACTTTCTTTTTCATTGTATTCTAATTCGTTTTGATTGTTGTTAGTATTCTGGGGTGGACCTAAAATCTGTTTAGTTCTTGTAAACTGCTTTGCAAAATAAATATAAATTGATAAAATGATTATTGTCAAACCAGAGAACAACTTTAACCAAAAGGTAAATCTTATGAATCCTGAAATAATAATATATAAGGTAGCAATTAATGAAAACATTAAAATAAATCCTAATGAAAAAAATAAACTCATTAATAAACCCTTTTTTGGAGTATTGGTTTGACTTGCTAAATATAGCATAAAGGTTGGGAGTGTAACTACATTACATGGTGTTAAAAAAGATATAATGCCTCCAAAAATAGCTAACAAAAAGAGAAATACATCGATCATCTTTTAGTAAAATTCTTTTCTTTATTGTATTAATTTAAAATTATTATTTAAATATATTTTATAAAGCATCAATTTCATCCTTTATTTGATTATAGTGATTAGAATCATTCCCAATGAATCTTTCCACTTCATTACCATCCTTATCTAATATTATAGTAGTTGGAGTATATGCAATATTAAAAGATGAAGCGTATGTATTAGAAGTATCATCGCGAACTATAGATCGATCTAAATTATGATCATTTGCAAATTGATTTAAACCATTATTTGAATCCCACCAATGTACTGTTATAAGAGCTACATATACTTGGCTGTTTGAATAATAATCGTCAATATCACTTATAATATTTGCTTCAGGACCACAAGGATAACAGTCTAAATCAAAGAAAAATAAAAGAATAATTTTACCTTGATGATCTGCTAATTCAATCGTACCACCATCAATTGTGTTAAATATAATATCGGTTTTATAGGGATTTGAATTATCTCCCGTTCCCACCCTATTATCAAGGGAAGTTACCATGAAAATTATTATAATTACAAAAACTACTCCAATTATAATGAAATAAGGAGCAAAGGTTTCTGTAAACTTTTTTTTAGGAGTCGAATCATATCTCTTTGATTTAGTACTTGAGGGATAATATTTCTGCTTTTTTTTTCTACTTGGTTTTTTTGCTTTTAATTTTTGTTTTTTCTTTTCTTTCAATTCTTTAGGTAATTTCATAAATTATACCTACATTTTGCCAAAATTGTACGAATCTATTTAATAATCAACTTTACATGTGTTTTTAATAATTGGATTAATATTCTTAATAATTAATCTTTTTTTTAAAATTCCATTTATGTCTAATTGGAATTCTTCTAATTTTCCATAAATTTTAATAAACCAATCAGATAAATATAATATCAAATTATCTTTAGACACTTTTTCAAAATCTTTATATTTATCTAAATCAATTTCTTTAATTTTTTCTATTGTTGGATTGTATATTTGAGTACATGGTTCCTCAATAAAGATAATATCAACTAAGAAGTTCGATGTGTTACTTTTTTTTAGGTATTCTTTAGACTTATTTGATAGTAATATCGACATGATGACAAACACTAATTCCATCCTATTGAAACTAATCTTCTACATAAACAGTTATATTAAT
>CAYNEU010000742.1:0-3084 GCA_964396275.1 uncultured archaeon
TGGGGAAAACATATCGTTTGTTGGATGCAATAACTTCTATGGAATCTTTCTCCTCTCTTATTTTTAATTCATCGGATTTTGTCGGTATTAAAATATAATGATCCATAGGTTTAACTATAGACATAATTTTTTCTTTTAGATCCGTAAAATCTACAACAAAATGATCTTCATCAAGACTATCGCTTACTTCAACAGAAACATAATAATTGTGGCCATGTAGCCTTGTGCATTGAAGAGGTTGTTTTAGGAAGTGACTAGCACTAAATTTAATATCGGTTGATTCAACTATTACTTTAAATCCCATAAAAAGAACTCCCCCATAGTTATTTTATTGGTTTGATTTTTTTGTATTGAAGTAACCCTTTGGTATTTTTATATTTTATGTTTAAAAACAATAAATATTGTAAGACGTTTTCATTAAAGCAAGATATATTAAATCAGTAAGAAAAATTCAATAAAAAATAATCCATATTTTAAAATAGCTATGAGCTTTACTATTTACAATAAATTTAAAGATGCTCATACAATGGAATACAAAAAATTAGCGATTACTGGAGCAAATGGATATTTAGGAAAACATACAATAAAAGCAGCTGTCCAAAAAGGATGGCAAGTAGTTGGTATCGTACGACGAGACGATGCAGCTAAAGAAGTGGAATCTTGGGGAGCTATTGCAGTAATTATTAAAGATTTCAATCTTAATTCTCTAAAAAATGCTTTAGCTGGCTGTAAAGCAGTCCTACATTTTAGAGGGGTAGTTTGCGGGGCTAAAGAACTTTTCGAAAAAGTCAACATTGATGGAATGCGTATTTTAGTTGAAGCTGCTCTTGAAACAAATGTGTCTAGAATAATATTTCCTTCAGGATTGGGAGTTGATCGATATGGAGAAAAAGAATGGGCTAATGATGCATATTTCTATTCAAAGAATAAAGCTGAACAAATACTTAAAAATGGAAAAGTTCCTTACATAATTTTTAGACCTTCTTATATATTAGGCCCTAATGATGAATTAATCCCAGAAATGATAAACCAAATTGGAAATGGGGTTGTTTACGTTGCTGGAAATGGTAAAATTCCAATGCAACCTATATACATTAAAGATGCAATAGAAGCATTTCTAACTGCCGCTGATGGTATAGGAGATAACAATCAAACTTTTGATCTCGTCGGTCCAAAAATTCTAAATATGCTTGAATTAATCGAAATGGTTGTTCAAAATATGATTAATTTAGGATTTAATATCCCTCGTCCTCGAATCAATATAATAAAATTTGAAGATGCTCCAGAACAATTAGGGATATGCAAAGAAATGGTTGATGTTATGAGATGTGATATTACATCAAACGGTAATATTGCTGCTAAAGCGTTAGGTTATAAATTATCAGATCTAGACGAAGCTATAAAAGCAGCAATAGTAGCAAAAATGTTTCCCGAAGCCAAAGAAAAAGGAGAAAAGGCTATTGTTCTATTATCAGGAGGGATTGACTCTGCTGTTGCTCTTTATTGGGCAAATAATAAGGGGTATAATATTATTCCTATTTCATTTAATTATCATCTCCGACCAAAAAATGAAATAAAAGCAGCGTTAAAACTAGCAGAAAGTCTAGAACTTAATTTGATTGAAATTAATATCCCATTTATAAAAGAATCAATAGATTTACGCATAGTGGGACTTCCTGTACCGAGCGCCATTCACGCTCCAGAGGGATTTATACCTTCTCGCAACCTTATTTTCTACTCTATTGCAGCTTACTATGCTGAAGCTTATGGGTGTAAAGTAATAATAGGTGGGCATATATCAACTGACCCACAAAATTTTTCTGATGCTGCTCCCCACTTTTTCAATTCTCTTGAAGAACTCATTAATGAAGGAAAACACATTAAAGACAAAACCACAATAAAATTATTATTACCTTTAGCAAAAAAGACTAAATTAGATGTAATAACACTAGCTCAAAAATTGAATGTTCCTTTAAAATGGACATGGAGCTGTTATAGTGATGGAGATCGACCTTGTGGGAAATGTTCATCTTGTCGTAAAAGAAATGAAGCTTTCTCAAAACTGGGTTTTTCTGATCAAGAATTTTCTTTATAAAATCTTTTTTTGTTTAATGGAATTCTCATTTTATTTAAAGTTAAATTTATAAAAAGCCTAAATAATATCATCTAGTTGAATGTTTTCAACAATAAAAGATAAAAGAATCACATATGTATGATACCAATGATTTAAATTCTAAGGATAAAAAAATTTTAATAGAGTGTCCAACATGCAATGCGAAAAAAGTGTTGAAGATACCTCCTAAAATTATTAATCAAGCTAAGCAATTAACAACTGTTTCAGTTCCAGCAGAAAGTGTTTGTGAACATAGTTTTCAAGCTTTTATAGATAAACATTTTAAAGTCCGTGGATACCAAAAAATTGATTTTGAATTCTCTCATATGGAATTTTCTGAGTATGATCCAACCGCTATTTATAATTCTAGACTATTACTTCAGGAAATTATAAAAATCTTAAGAAGTTATGTAGATGATAGAGAGATCTTAGGCGATGGAATCTTTACTATAGACGGACATATTTTATATTCCTCTCTTCCGACTAATAATTTATCTTCTATAATAAGAGAAATTAAAGTTAGAGACGAAATGAAGGTAATTTCTTTTAAAAATTTATATTTAGAATTACAAGATAATCAAAAAATATGTTTCAGTTATTTAAAAGTTAAAGATATATTGCTTGTGTTAGTATTATTCTTCTCAGAAATTATCAAATTTGATACAGGTAAATTGCATATGGATAATCTGGTACAAAAGATAAAAGAATTAGAAATTTAAAGAATTTTCAGATAATTTCAATATTACAATCTCAAACAACTATGCATAGCAATTCTTATTCTTAGATCCTCTCAATGAATAGTTATAAATATGGCTATAATTATGTGTTTTATAAGAGTACAAATTTAAACATTCAAAACTAGAAAATGGATATCCATAAGATAAAAAATAAAATGCTCCAAGATTTAAAGGAGCAAATTCCAGAACTTACAATTGATCAAATTCAAATTTCAGAGCTTCCTAGTAAAAAAA
>CAYNEU010000743.1:0-1982 GCA_964396275.1 uncultured archaeon
GATGTTTGCCTTATCAATGAAATGGAGCGCTTCTGTTCCACCAAGAGGAATTGAGGAAGCTTCCTCGAAGGAAATGTTATTCGGTTTTCGGACAACCAATCCTTTTTCGGACATACTTTTGTACTCTGCATATGAATCAAATAAATTTTCTAATTTGATAATATTCCATTCAATTAGTTTTATCATAATTTTATACACCTTTTTGATAATTACGTAATGTAATTATCTTAAAAAAGATATTCTGATTTAGATATTTAAAAATTCAATTTCAGTTTCTAAACATATCATAGCTTCACTAATATTGTTTAAAATATGAAATTTTGTATGTTCTCTTATATTTTTTGAACATATTGTTAAACAAGAAATTATTTCTCTTATTCTTTCAGATAATTTTATTATTTCTTGTTTTGTAGTAAATTGTTTTTTAAAAATATAACTTCCTACTAATTTACTCATTATTTTTACACCTTTTATTGTTTATTTTTTATTACTTTAATTTGATTTAAAATTTAGTTTATAATTAAATATAAATTAACTTTATATTTAAGCTTTTAGTTAAATTTTAAAAAATAAAGTTTAGAATTTTAGTAAAATATTGAACAATGTTTAGATTTTTATATAAAATAATGAAAAATTTTTAGAGTTTTCTAAACATTGTTTAGTTTTTTTAAAATAAAATGAACAATGTTCACTTTTTTTAATTGTTCCTAAAAAACGTTCAAATAAGACTTTATAAGCTTTCTAAGATTACTTATTTTATGGTAAAAACTCGAAAAGAGAGAATATTAGACTATATTGAAGCAAATCCTAATCTTAGTGGTTCAAAAGTCTTAGAATATGCTAAAGATAATGGATTTGGTATAAGAAAACAAGAATTTTATAAATTGTATCGAGATTATAAAAAATTACCAGAACCTACAAAAGAAAAAAAACAAAAATCAATACCTATTAAATATAGAGTAAAACCTTCTAAAGTATCAAAACCTAAAAAAGTAAAAATACCATTTGAAAAAACTAAATTTGGTAAAATTGTTAAAGACATTGAAAAAATTCATGGTATTAGTGAAAGAAAAGCTATTGAAAGAACAAGAGCTTTATTAAAAATTCCTAAAAAAGATTATATTAAACTAAATAAAAAAGATGTACTTGTTTTGAGTCAACATGGTTATTAATTCTATTATTGATAATAATTGTAATATTATAGCTAAAGAATTAGTTAAAACTAAAAAACAAATTCAAAAAGAAAATTATGAAAAACTTGAAACTCCAAAACAATTATTTGAAAGATTAGGATATTTATATCCAATTAGACAACAAAAATATATTTTAAATAATGGTTTACAAATTAAAAATAGAAATCAATTTATTAAAAAAACGTATAAATGTGAGAAAATATTGGCTTTTGATACTGAAACGTATAAAGGATTTTGTAAATTAATTGCGTGTTCTGGTTCTAAATTTATTTTAAATCCTACATTTTATCAATGTATTAAGTTTTTATTTTATTTAGCTGATAATTCTAATATTTATAGATTTTTTTATAATTTAGATTTTGATTTTAGTTCTATTCTAAAACTCTGGAAATCAAAAATTAATGTATTAAATAATAGAATTTTAAGGAAAATTGAATGTTTAAAAAATGGTATCGAAATCAAATATAAGAATTATATTATTAAATGGATTAAAGGTCGATTATTATCTATTAAACATTCTATTAGAAAAAAATCTGTTATTTTTACAGATATATTTAATTTTTTACCTTTAGGATTAAATATAGAATCTAAAACGTATTTAAATGATATTAAAATTAATGAAATTGATGGTAATTTGCTTAATACATCTTTAGACTATTGGAATAAAAGAGAAAAAGATATTATTGAATATTGTATTCAAGATTGTATTTTAACTAAAAAATTAGGAAAGTTATTAATTGATACAATAGAAAAATGTAATTTACCATTACCTAAATATCTTGTAAGTTC
>CAYNEU010000744.1:0-5758 GCA_964396275.1 uncultured archaeon
CAGGAATTAATAAATGTAACTTTAGATCCAGATTCTAATTGGTTAAGAGGATTCGCTACTGTTCGCTCTGATGAGACATGTTACATTATGATTGGAATGAAACAATTGTTTTCAGAAAGAGTAAAGCATGAATTCTGCCCACCTTATACAGCTATATTTAGGTTTTATGGAGTGGATTATTACTGTCAAGGCAGTTTTTGGTACTTTGATGAAGTAGCATATGATGAACCTGGTTATATCGAATATTTCTATATAATATTACCGCCCGATTACTTACGTAATGCGGGACTTACAGAAGGAGATCATTTTTATCAGTGGATACTGGGTTATTATAATTATGATGAATACAATGAACTAATACTAAATAGAACCTTTACACTTGTCTATTAATGGCTCATTTGAGCCTCTTTTTTTTTATTTTTTTTTAAATTTTTGAGTATAAATATTACTTTCTTTTATTAGCTTTGGGGATTTAACGAATGTTTTTGCAATTTATCATTAATATAGACTAGCAGTCGTGTCACTTTTATTATCGTTTTTTAAGTTTCTGTATACCATTTGCTTATTAAATTACGTTTTTTAATATATCTCAGAAGGTAAAGAGCGATAACAAACGTAATTAAGGTTTCAATAGTCCATATAAGTTGATAGACTGTTAAATTGCGTTCAATTTGCATTGAACCAATAGTAATAGGGCCAAAATCTATAATAGAGTACAATAAAAAATCGGGATTTTGTAATATTATTGGAAAAAATAGCTCGATATTTTCATGTGCAGGAAGATCAAGTAAAAGATGTGTTAACCCTCCGATAAATGCAGAATAGGAAGCAACAATAAAATATCTCTTATTATATTTTTTTTTCTTTAAGTTATTCCATTCATCTACGCCAAAATATTTCATTGGCTTATATATTACATTATCTCTCTTCGCAAGGTTAGCTATAAATGGACCAATATTTCTACAAAAAATAATTGTTAATATTATAGTTAAAGGTATATTATAAATTAATAATCCTAATAAACTGTGAGTAAAATCTCTAAATGAAAACGGTAAAAATGGGTCAACGAGTATATTTAAATCAGGAACTAATGTACTGAGACAAAGAGCTGTTCCATCAAACCTACTTGGATATTTAATTTTAATTAATAATCCTGGTGCTTGGTGAGAAATTACGCCGCTTGGCATTTGAATAAAATCTTCTTTTTAAGTTTATGATTTTTATTTAATAGTCTAAATAAATTATATCTTATTGTTTTATTTTAAAATATATCTATAAGTGGCTTAAACCTACATAGTAGAGGTTCTTTCACCATGAATAAAAATCATCGCCTTCTGCCCTACATTTCTACCTTGGTCATAATCATCAGCGAAAGAACATGTCACATTCCAACCTAATTCAGCAAAGAATGATTGAACTAATTTGATATCAATTCCCCATTTAAAATGCCTTGAGAAGGGGTCTCCTACAATTCCATCTGAAGTAAAAGGAAAAGAGTACCATCTTGATAATTGCATGATATCTATGAAAATTTGACTGGTTTTAGTACTTATCTCGGCTATTTTCAAGAGTAAAGAGGTAAAATCTTGTTTTTCAATATAATACGCAAGACCTTCTAATACCCAAAAAGTAGGGGTACTTGTAGAAAATTTAATTTTTAGTAGAGAAGATATCCATTGAGGCTTAGAGAGATCAGTAGATAAGCGTACAAGATTACAAAAAGGTTTTTCATTTTTTAAAATTTCATTTTTATATTGAATCACTTCTGGAAAATCGATCTCGAAGAGAGTGTGTTTATTTTTATGAAAGGGTTTGAATCGATATGCACGTGTGTCTAATCCTGCTCCTAAAAGAACTATTTGTGATTCTTTATGTGTAATACACCAAGGCTTTAATAAGTTTTTTTCAATGTAAAATGAACGCACGATTGGGTAATCCATTTCAGAGAAACGTATATGATTATTCAAGTACGGACTCAAATCACCCGCAAGGCGCTCTGCTAAAGGATCGATTATAATTGCATCATCGCGTTTAGATTCTTGAGCTCGATAATAAGCCATAAGGCGAGCTGTGAAAGGTAAATCTAGTTTTAGTTCATTTTGTTTTTTTAATTGTATTATATCAATATCAAGTTTATTTTGCTTTACTCTTTCACTATGAGATGATCCATCTTTCTTTAATTTGATTTTCTTTCCTAATTGTAACTTTTCATTTAAATAAGGTTTCTTTTCTTTTAATGAAGCTAAAATTCTAACTATCTCCATAGTAGTAAAAGGAATAATTCCGTCAGGTTCAATTAGAGTAATAATTGATCTCTCATCGTCTTTAGCACCTATAATATGTCCTTCCCCTGTAGTTGAGCTCGCTACTATTCTATCGCTTGTACAAGTACGTATTAAATATTTATTTCCTGAAATTATAATATTTTGGCGTTTCATAGATGACCAGAGAGATATTATTTTAACATAATCTTCTTTTATCTCCCAATTATCTGTTGAATAAACTAAATCTCCTGCTTCTTCCACTACCGCAACTGAATTAATAAACGGTAAACTACTTTTTAATTTATTAATAGCACTCTTGTAATCTGCAGGCATTTTAGGATTATATCCATCTTAGAGATATGTCATTCTTAATTAAATATATAATTAGGGAACAATTTTAGCTTTTTGAAAATCCCCCGTGGTGAAATTCAATCATATAATTAAGATTCTTTTCTTACTAAAAAAATTTGTAGACATATCAGGAATAAAATTAAAATATTATCAACCGAAGAGTAAAAAAACCAGAATACAAAAATTAAGAAAATTATGGAATTGTATATTAAACTAATTTTTATATTGTTTTTAACAAGATTCTCGTCGAATGACATTAATGTAATTTGATTGTTCGTGATTTAATGGAAATTATATATAAATAATACAACTTTAAAACTTAATAACGTATATCTTATAAGTTAAAATAGTCAGATGAATCTTCCTAAAAAAATTGTGAGTAAAAGACTTATTCTAAGGTTAATGAACCGAGATGATTTTGAGGTTTTTACGGATATTATAAAAGATGCTAATGCTGATAATAACCTGAAATTCATTTTGAAGATGAAATTAGATAATAATACTCAGCAAATATTCAATTCTATTATAGATTCTTATATCTCAATCGATCCTGTAATTGCATTAATAGTAATACATAAAGAAAGTGGAAATTATATTGGATTGTGTGGGTTGCTACCTTCAGAAAATGGTAAGAAGGCACAATGTTTCTACTTGGTGCGACCTGACTATAGAGGTCATGGTTTTGCTATAGAGGCGATGAAAAAACTTATAGAATATGCGTTTGAAGAACCAACTTTAACAGGAATTATGGCATTTATCCATTCTACAGACTCTCAAGCATGGAAAGTAGCTGAAAGAGTAGGAATGAAATATATGGGCCATGTGCCAATTAAAGACCTTTCATCTAAAGCTATGTATTTTTCAATAGAGAGAGCTGAATTTGAAGCTCAAGTAGAGTATTAAAGCTTATACTTCAAGTTGAATATCCGATCGGAATAATATATAAAGGCTCCATTTTCTTTTTGAGGTCTAAAACTTCCTTAACTTTATCATCATCAAAAGCTCCTATAGGCACTGAACATAGACCTAATGCTACAGCCTCTAAATGAACATTTTGAGCACAATGACCTACTTCTATATAAACGTATCGCACGCCCCTTTGACCATATCTTTGAGTCGTCCGTTCAAAAATAGCACAGATTATTATATTAAGATATGCCTCCGCAATAAAATGTTGATTCCAAGAAGCTTCAGCAAGCTTATTACTTAAATCTTTATCTGTTATATATTCTAAAACATGCTTACTATAATTATAATAAAAATAACCCTTATTTTTTATATTAACATAAATTTCTAAAGGATAGGTAGCCCCTGCTGAGGGAACTGTTCTTTTACTCCCTTTTTTCCCTTGGGTTGCCCATAAAATCAGTGAAATTTTTTCAATCTCAATTTCTTTCCTTTTATAACTTCTAACACTTTCCCGTTCGTAAATACATTCCTCCAGACTTTTCCTACCTTTTGCTATCGGCTTTGGAAGTTGAAGATCCATTATCTCACCAAATTAAATTTAAATGGCTATAATATAATACAGTTAGATTTCTAATTATTTATTTTTGTAAAAATAAGAAATTTTAATTTAGTTAATAATAATGGTATTTTATGTCTTCAAAACAAAATTTGAAAGAAATGTTTTCAGAATGGAATGAGTTGAATTTAAAAGCCCAGGAATCAATGGGACAATTTGATTTCTCGAATATTAAGAAAATTAGAGCAAGTCAGAAAACACTTGAAGATGCTATCTATGAGATCTTGAAAAAAGATGCTCCAGAAAATATTGCTGCCATAATACCAGAGGATTGTGGTGAAATGGAAGTTGGTTTTGACACAGAGGGGAACAAATTTTATTTTGTGATGATGGATCCAGAAACCGTAGATGAAGAAGAACTAAAACTTATTGCTATCACTATTGATATTGATAAAAAAATTTCAATGATAAAAGATTTTACAATAGATTAGTATCCTATTCAGAATCAACATTGTTTTTATTAGCTCATTCTTTCAAATGGATAAAAATAAATAATTAGGAAAAAATTATTCTTTTATACAAAAATTAAATAGCTAAATTCATAATATATTTGCTTTATACTAGGATAAATTAAAGTGATTATAAAATTTCAATTCCTTCATCATTAAGAGTTGGACCAAGAACTACAAATACTCTTGCTAAAAAACGATATCTGATAATCTACTTTTTGATAATTATATTAAGTGCTCAACCATCGTTATTATGGTTATGGTATTTTTGGCAATTCTTTCCTATTCTTGATTTAATATTTTATACGCTTTTTCCATTAGCTTTCTTCTTAAGTATAATATTAATGATAATAAGTTCTGCTATCGTTGCTAAAATCTTCCTGATTTTTATAAATATCCTACATAAACCTAAAGAAGGTGTTTTTTTAAGAAATAAAAGTAATAAGGACTACTGTTATTGGAGTTTAAGGGCAGTTGTAAGAAAATGGCCAACTTGGTTGGCACGACAATTATCATTACCTTTTCTTGAAATTTTAGTCTTGAAAATGCTTGGGGTAAGAACTTCTTTTTCAAACTCGTTATATGAAGGATGGATTGATTGTGAATTTATTGAATTGGGAAAAAATGTTAAAATTGGAACAGGAAGTTTCATTATATCTAATATTATCATCAAAGACAAGATAATTTTGAAAAAAGTATCAATAAAAGATAATGTAATTGTAGGGGCTCATTCAATTGTATTACCTGGAACATTAATAGAATCTAATACGATATTAGATGCGATTGCAATGACAACACTTAATCAACGATTAGAATCTAATTCAATTTACCGAGGTTCTCCTGCTAAAAAGATAGAGGGAATAGAATCAATAAAAAATGATAATAAGTTCCAAGATATAATTTTTAATAGTGTCTATGATTTCTTTAACAAACAGAAAAAACTAAAATGGTTTTCAATTTCTTCGTCGATTGTAGGTACAGTAATTGATACTCTTCTGCGAGTTTTAACATATCCCATTCTGATGCCAAGAGAATTTACGTTGGCATATTTGAATGTGACATTTATAATGATTCCGGTCATTATTTTTAACGCAGTTTTTGGCGGATACGTTGCATTCAAAATCTATAAAAGAATTGGAAAACCTGAAAAAAATCAAATTTAATCAGAT
>CAYNEU010000745.1:0-2438 GCA_964396275.1 uncultured archaeon
ATAGTAATAGAAAGATCGTACTTGCAAAATTAAAGGGAAAGGATTCTTGTAAAAGGAACCATATTCCCATAAATGCTAAATCAAAAAAACACAAAAAGAAAAAAGTAGGTTTCACAAATCTTTTTGTTAAACTCAATTTTCGGGGTAAATTGAATATAATTATTATTAAAAGTGGTGTTAAGATTAAAAGATGGTGGTCCCAAGAATCGAAATATCCGAGAAACATAATTAAAATACCAAATGTATATCCATATATTAAAGAATAATTATCAAATCTTCTAATTAAATAGAAAATAAATCCTATTCCCCCGAAAATGAAAAGGGTAGTTATAAATATAGGTAATTGCAAGTTGAATAATTGTGATTGTGAAAAACCTATAGCTATAAGGAAGTTTTGAACAAGTTTTGTTATGCTAAATGAATGATTAATAAGAATAGTATCTTCACCAGTAAGATTTACATTCAAAAATCCATTTAATAATTCAGGATACATTAAAAAAATGAAAATATTTAACGATACTGGTATCAAGAAGCCAATTAAACGAATTAATGATTTGAGAAATTGAATTTCAAATTTTTTTTTATCCAAATTAAATCTAATAATTATTATAAAAGGTATTAAGAATAAAGTTATTGGTTTAATAATAACACTAATTCCTAAAATAAGACTTGCAATAAAATTCCATCTTAAAGTACTATGTGTAAGAAAAAAATAAAGTGATATTAATAGTAATAATGTAATGTATAAGTTAATTTGGCCTAAAATATAATTAAAAACTTGTGGTAAGCTCATAAGATACAAACAAAGATAAAATATAACTCGATAATCTTCTGATTCATGATTTACTCCTTTTGTTATAATTATAATTTTATATAGAATCATACAAATTAAGATATTGAGAATTAGATTAATGATATTAAAAATGATAAAACCTATATTGAAACCTAATAGATAATAAGGAACAAAGAAGAGTGCGGAAATTGGAAAATATCTGAAAGGCCAATTATAATCTGCTGTGTAGAGATCCTTAATATCATTGATAAACACATCTCCAACTTTGTAATACACTAAGAAATCATTTTGATTTCTAAATACAGTTAAAGTTAGAATCAAAGAAAGTATAAAATATATACCTTGAAGTATGATTGCATATCTAAATATTTTATACTTCCAGAGCACTTTAAACCGATTACTAATTTTACTATATAACTTCTCTATTACCATTTTTAGTTTATGTTATTTTAACAAATTTTCTTTTTTTAATCACATATATTATTATACTAAGAGTAAAAACACTTATCAATCCAATCAATGTCGGTATCACATAAATCGGTAAAAATTCAAAGATTATATCTATGATAACGACATTTCCATTAATATAGAGTTTATAAGAACTAAGAATTCCTTGATCGTTATAGATAGCGATAATTTTAATGTCTTTTGAAGGAACTCCGGGTAAAATTGCGTTTTCTTTAATCTCAACATTTAAAGTAGGTAACACTCTATTGTCTACATCGTACCATTCATTTAAACTTAAACCACCCATATAATCTCCTACAGGAATAGGAAACCAAAATGGAACTAAAGATGTATCATTTGAAAAATTCCATCCTTGAGAGTAATTGGTTGGATTGGAAAAATAGACCATTTGAGAATCATTATCTTTATCACCCCAAATATTTCTGCTAGTCCATATCCAGATACTAAAGTCTATTTTTAAATACGTTTCATTACGTTCCGTATTGGTGATTTTCCATTTCATCTTTGTTCCTTTGCTTAAATTTTGAAATATTCCAGATGCATCCCAATTATTGCCAAGAATATTATCCATCTCATTTTCATTACATAATTTACATTTCCATATTAATTCTTGGTCTCTTTGGACTCCTAAATTATAATCAATGGCAACTACATTTGAAATTAGATTACTGACTAATAAGAGAAGAAGAATAAATTTTAAAACCATTTTTTTTGGTTTCACTAGAGTAACCCTCCTGTTTTCTCATCGTTTTGTTTAAGTAAGCAATATTTGCTTATTGCGTAGAAACATAAGAGTAAAAAGAGCGTAGGCAGAAAATTATATGGAAATATTAGATATATTTGCATCCAAATACCTGTAAAAATAAGACTAAAAAAACTAAAGAAATATATACTAATATTTAATGGACGAGTTACTTTTGAATGAAAAGGTAAATTTACGATAATAATAATTAAGATCGGTATTAGGTTGAGTAAATGATGATCCCATGAGTCAAAATATACGAGTAATGTTATAAGGATTCCAAAAGCATAGCCAAATAATATAGAATTGGTTTCAAATCTCCTGAATATATAGATTATAAATCCTAAACTTCCTATAATACCAATAACGCCTAAAATGATAAAAATCTGATTAAATGGAATATTATAAAAATAATAGAAATTGACAATTAGCTGA
>CAYNEU010000746.1:0-1760 GCA_964396275.1 uncultured archaeon
TCAATGATTTAAAACGTTTTTTATTAAGTATTAAAACTATATTTGGGCAATACTTAATGAGATTGTCATTATGAAATTAAAAATCATCGATGCAATTAAAATTGAATTTGTGTAAATGAAACGTTGATGAGCTAATCTAAAGGTTTAATTTCGTTTTTCTAATATCTCTTTGATTCTGTTTAAAAGTTCCTTACCTGAAAAAGGCTTAGTTATGTAGGCATCAGCGCCAAGTTTTTTTCCCTTTTGAACATCTTCATTAAAACTTTTAACAGTAAATAAAACTACAAGAATATCCTTATACTTTTCATTGTTCTTGACCTCCTCTAAAACTGAATACCCAGATCGGCCGGGCATCATGATATCTAATAATATTAAGGCAATTTTATCATAACTTTCCTCAATAATGTTCATAGCCTCTTTGGCATTGCTGCTCGTAATTGTATCAAAATCCCCCAATTTTAAAAATTTTTCTGTAAGGTTGACAATATCAGGCTCATCGTCAACTATAAGAATTGTATTTTTTCCAGACATATGCAAACCCCAAATCTTTTTTATTGTCTTTATTAACTTAAAATTATTTCTTTTATGATATATTCAGTTTAGTTATTTAAATATTTAAATGATTTTTATATTTGTGATCGCTTATGGTAAGAAAAAATCAACGCCCTAAATTTCCAGATGATTATATAAATGATAAAGCAGAAGAATATGATAGTTCAAAATGGATGGAGCGTAATCAAAAGAGATCCACTTTATTCAGTATTCAGTATCTTTGCGACGAAAAATTGAATGACAGTGAAGACAGCGGGACCATGAGGGGAGATTCACATTTAATCTTAGATTTAGGGTGTGGAACAGGCTTTTCATCAGAAATTTTGATTGAAAATGGCTTTAGAGTTATAGGGATTGATATTCTTAACGATATGTTATCAAAAGCGAAAGAAAAGAAAAGGAATTTTAAAGAGTATAAAGAATTAGAATATTTATTAGCTGATATTAATTTTTTACCAATTAGGTTTGCTTCAGTCGATTATATAATCTCAATATCATCATACAATTTTATACTATACGGAAAGGAAAATAATGGAGAAAAAGCTAAGCTTCTTCATGATACAGCGAAGTATTTGAGTAAAATTTTAAAAAGCAGAGGAAGAATTATAATTGAATTTTACCCTAAAGATGATAATGAATTAAAAATGTTTAACAATTCATTTACTAATAATGGTTTTGAGGGATTTATGGTTAAAAACAATCCAAAACAAAAATCTGGTCAAACCTTTTTATTATTAAAGAAAAAATTATAAATATGGGAACGTGCAAATTTTGCGGGAAAACTGATAGGGTAATCTCCGAGGTTCTACAAGTATGTAGAAATTGTATTTTAGAAGGAGATTGGAGTCAAGTTAAGCCTCATATTTTAAATGTTCATAAACAAGTCCGTCAGCTTGTAGAATTGCCAGAAAAACCTCCTAGGGCAGAAAGACCAAATATTAAGTTAAAATGTAATTTATGTATTAATGAATGCTCTTTATCTGAACTAGATGTAAGCTATTGTGGTTTAAGAAATATTCAATTAAGAAGCTCGGGGCAATTACCGTACCCAACAAAATCGAAAGGATATATTCATGGTTATATAGATCCAAATCCAACAAATTGCTGCAATAGCTGGTTTTGTCCTGCTGGAACTTCATCTGGCTACCCAGAGTATTCAAACTATGATGGACCTGAATTTGGCACATACAGCTATGCGGCTTTTCTGT
>CAYNEU010000747.1:0-4237 GCA_964396275.1 uncultured archaeon
TGAGACAACTTGATTTATCTAAAAATTCCTCACCGTGTCTTATAGTTGCAGTGTTTTCTGTTACTTTGATTAACTCAGTTGCAATTATACCATTTATGTAGATTAAATCTGAAAGCATATTTTTAATATATAAAAGAATTGAATTTTGTTCAGACATAATTATAAGAAGATTGCTTAAAATAAAAATAGCAAATATTTACAAATATTAAACTGGAATCCCTGTTATAAGTCATAAGCTGAAATACAATAAATGGTAAGATTAACATTATCTAAACTAATTTTGAACCAAGATGGTTATTCTGATACCTTATCACTTGGAATGGTTATTTCAAAATCTAATCCAATTATAATCGATAATAGTCCTATGAAAATTATAAAAATTCCAACAATTAGAAATAAAAATATAAATATTTTCTTAATTGGATATATTTCTTTAAGCCTTTCAATTTCTTCCTCTGTTAAAAAGTTCATAGATATCTCATTTTTTCAAGGTAAAATCAATTAATAAATTGTTAATTTCTTTCTTTAAGAAAATTTTAATTTTATAACTTTATAAAGTAGGGTGTTACAAACTTAGATTATAAAGATTTTCATGATGGTTTGTTATCATTATCATTGATATTATTTTTTTTTTCATTAACTCTTATGATTGGGTCAATTGTATTAAAACCCTATATCAATTTAGAACCCCAAGAAAGAGATTTAATTATTCTCCTATGTTCAATAAACATTTTGTTTTCTCTATACTATTTATGGAATGTTTTAAGATTAGAGAAGATTTTTAAGTTAGAAAATAAGAACATAATTAAATTTGGAAAGAGGATTGGAGTTGCAACATTATTGTATATACCTCATGCTGTTTTATTTAGCTCTCTTTTTTTCAGAAATTTACACAACATAGAAATGATAATGATCTCTCTCATCATTCTAATGGAAACAATGATAATTGGATTAATATTCAAAGAAGTCTATGATCTACTATTTTTAGAAGAGTCTCAAAGAGATTTTGAGATAGGAGCTGATCGTAAAAAATATATAGAAAGAAGAAAAAGACCAGTACCCGGACAAGAAGAATAAATCGTTATAATTAAATTATAGTTGTTCTATTTTTTAGCTATTTTTTCTATAGCTGAATCGATCATTTTTAGCTTTGTAGCATATTTTTCCATAAGTTCAGCGTATTTTTCAATTTCTATCTCATTATTCTCTTTTAAAAGTTTTAATTCATTGATTGTTCTTACGACTCCCGCCTTCTTATCGATTAATTTTTCTTTTTTGCTATAAGGAATTTTATCCTCTAATTTCTTTCGTTGATAGGATTTAAATCGTTTAACATTTAGGTCTTTAGGTACAAATTTTGTTAAATAAATAATACTTTTTGGTACAAACGGAGCCAAATTCTCTGGAATAATAATAATTGGTTCAGGATCTTGTATTTTTTTTATTTCTTCATAATCAAGTTTTTCAACTTCGATTTCTTTTAAATTATCTTCTACAATTGACAAATTTAATTCAACATTTTCTTTTTCCTCACTTGAAAGTGAGAGATTATTTAACATTTCTTCCCAAATATCCTTTGCTTTTAAATAATACCATCTCGCTTTTTGTTGTAATCTTAGAACTTTTTCTTGATTAATAGTTGTTATTGAGGATTCTAATGAAGCTCGTGCTTTAAGAAAGCATGCTTTTCCCATATCATAATGAAATTGGGCTCTGATTTGTTGTTTCTTTTTCTCTTCATGCTTTTTAAGATAAAACAATCTTTTTGATAATAAACTAAGACCCGCGTATAATTTAGAAGAAAAGTAAATGTTATTATTGTTTTCTTCCCGTAAAGCAGCAATACTCTGAGCGAGAATTCTTGATTCTTCAGAATTTAACTCGAGGTTTTCTGAAGTGATAATTGCTCCTTTTTCTTTTTGATGTACAACAGCAGCGCTAAAGTATGCAGCAGTCTTATATATTTTGCTACATTCCGTCATTGCTATAACTGCATTTTCCCATTCTTCTTCCTCTTCATATTTATCAGCTAGTTGGGAATAAGCTTTACCCATAACCCATAATGCGCGTGCACATTCAAACATTACGTCTTGAATTTCAATTTCTTTATTTACTATAGCATCATTAAAGATTGGAGTAATATCTAAGTCTTTTAATATCTCTTTGTGGTTTTCAGTTCCATAATTTATATTTAAAATCTTAGTATATTCTAGGATAAGATTTAGCTCATCTAAAGTAAAACGTTCATCTTCTCTTTCTAAGGCATTCTCAATTTTTTTTATAGAGAAGTGTAGGTACCTAATCCTTCTCATAGTTTCTTCGTCAAATAACATATCAGAATCAGTAATTTTTAATAGATTTGAGTTAATTAAGATAATTTATTCATCATTTTAAAATTAATCTATAAAAACATTTTTATATTCGACAATTCTATAAAAACCAGAATAATTTGATTTTGTTTTGATAATGAGCAAAGATTTAATTTTTATATTTGAATTCGTCTCTGGTGGGGGGTTTAGTCAAGTTAATATACCAACCTCCCTTTTTTGCGAAGGATTTGGTATGTTAAGATCAATTATTGCTGATTTTAAAGCGTTAGGGTTTGAAATTCACACACTATTGGATTTTAGAATTTTTTTCTTATCTAAATTCTTACAAGCTGATGTCATAAGAAAAATAGATGAACATGAAAATTATCTAAAGGGTTTTAAGAATTTAGTAAAAATTTGTAAATACGTTTTTATCATTGCTCCAGAAACATCAAAAATACTTTATGAATTAACTAAACTCGTTAAAAATTACAATAAAATCATATTAAGTACAAATCTCTATGCAATTAAAAATTGCACTTCAAAACTAATGACTTATAATCTTTTTAAAAAGAGTAGGATTTTAACACCAAAAACTTACAGAATACCCTATATAAAAAAACAATTGGATAAAGAATTCATCCTTCAAAAATTTAAGACATTACAATGCCCTATTGTGATAAAACCCGAAGATGGTGTTGGAGCGGAATCAATTCATTATTTTGAAAAAGAATCTCAAATATTGAATTTCCTCAGAAACTACAAGTTAAATTCAAGTAAAACCAGTTATTTTATACTTCAAGAGTTTATTGAAGGAGAGGATTTAAGTATTTCGTTGATTGGTAACCAAAATTTAAATGCGATTCCAATAGTTTTAAGTGTTAATTCACAAGATATTAATATCAAGAATATCAAATCAGAGTATTTTGGTGGATATACACCTTTAGTAAATCATAAGGAAATCACTAAACAATTATTCAATATACTGAAAAAGATAAGTCTTCTAAAAATCGAAGGATATTTTGGTATTGATTTTATACAAAAACATGATTATTCATTCAGTTTTATAGAAATTAATCCTAGGTTAACTACATCATATATAGGATTAAGAAATATTATAAATATGAATTGTGCAGAATTAATTTTAAATTCTAAATTCAATATTCTAAATAATCCTGAAATAAATTTACAGTATTATTCTAATTACACACGTCTTGATTTTTTATATGATAATTTTGAAAATGGGGAAGAATATTATGAAGAGTTAATGCCTAAATTCATAAAATTGATCCCTGAATTTGTAACACCTCCTATTTCGCTTGATAACTCAAAATATTTCTCATGCTTTATTGCCACAAAGACAAAAGATTTACTCTCTTCAAAGATAAGAGTGAATGAGATAATTCAATCTATGAAAAATCTAAACTTCAATATTTCTACGTCAAGAAAAATAAAATTATCGTAAATCCACTATAATGAATAATTAGCGAAACTATTAAACTACTTTCAATTTTTAATCCTTTTTTTACACATAAACTATAAGATAATAACCATAAAGACCAAACTTGGAAAATTATTAATAGAATTTTATCAAATAAATTAAATATACTAAAGTTTAGTAGATCAGACCATTTGAAAATCAAATGTACTATAAGATAAAATATCATTGGAAATTGAATAAGTGCGAAAGAAATTAAGAAGTTCAAGGTATTTTGATTATTTTTGTAAAATAGTCGAGTTATTCCTTCTATTATAATAAAAAATATAATGAGGTTTAGTATAAAGCTAAGATTAACTAAAATATGTAAAAATAAATCTAAATTATAATGCTTACCCTCTATTAAAAAAAAAAAGAATGAATAAAAGCCATTTAATCCACATAAAATTGTGCCTATAGTTAGGATCCCCAAAGAAATTATGATAGTGAA
>CAYNEU010000748.1:0-2878 GCA_964396275.1 uncultured archaeon
TTTTCCATGTTTTTCCTCGTTTTTATTATTTCAATCTATAAATTAGAAAATAAATGAAATTATAAAATGCAAATTTTAAGATGATTAATTTAAAAACTAAATAACATTTACTGTAGTAATTTAGTAGGTTAAAGAAATAAAAAGTTCCTCTATTTTTTTTTAAAGATTAATATCTAATTTTAGTAGAAAAAACATCATTGTAAAAAAGAAAAAGTAAAGATACACAATAAATTAAAAAATATAAAAAAAAATAATATTATGTGGGGTGCTTTAGAGTTAGATTTTACAATAGTAATCTTTCGGATACTCTTTTATCTTAATTCTAAAGCTCTCCGCCTTTAATTTTGGTCTAATGTTTAACTTTCACTAATATCTATTTTCTTAGCGGGTTTTTTGCTAAATGTTACCTTTAGTAGCCCATTAGCCATTTTTGAGACTATTGTATCTGTATCTGCATCAACGGGTAAAGGGATGTCCATATTTACGTCAATAAATGTAAATCCCTTCCAGAAAAATGGATCGCAACATTCATGAAGCGTTTTTTCTTCCTCTGGTTTTTCCTTTACATTTGTTCTTTCAGGAACCTTCGGTTTCTCTGATTTAATATTAAGATGTTTGTTAATTAAAGAAACCTTAACTTCTTCTTTAGTACGACCAGCTAAAGGTACAGTAATCAAATAGTTATCTCCAAGGTCTTCAACATTATACGGTATTTGACTTCCCATAAAACCTCTCATAAAATGTGTAGCCATCCTTTTCATTTTATGCATTTGTTGAGGGTCAAATGGAAAACTACCAACCATTGCTTTTCGGCCATGACTACTAACATGACCATGGGGACCTTCGTCACACATATTTCATTTTCCTCCTTTATTTATTGAAATTTTTTATATGTTTTATTGGTAAAAGTTAAAAATTCTCATACTCATCGTCATCCACTATTGGGATGGTTTTTGTATTTTTCTCTCTTTTTTTTTTTAAATCTTTTAAACTCTTCTCATATTTTTCGAGTTCATTGTCAATTTCTGTTAATCGCATTGAGATCCTTTCTCTGCTAAATTTTAAATCGTTAATAATTCTTTCAACTCTACTAATATTTGTTAAAGAAAAATCTCCTTGGTTGATTTTTCTATCAATTGGTGCACAATGATAAGGAAAACAAGACATTACTCCTTTAATTCGTTTTTCATGTGGTGACCATGCATTCACAACTGTGCGAATATAATCTCCAAGAGTATTCATACTAGATTCAAAATTGTCTTTTAAAATTTCTTTTAACCTCTCCATACCTTGTCCGGAAATTCTGTAAATCTTTTTCTGACGATTATTTTCATCAATAAATTCTTCTGTATCGACAAAACCTTTTTTATCCAATCTATTTAACAAAGGATATATTGTTCCTGGAGAAGCTCTCCACATCGGTTTAAATTTTTTATTAATTACTTGACTTATTTCATATCCAGATATCCCTTCTCGATTTCTAATAATAGAAAGTACCAAAATATCTAACCCTGAAAACATTTCGCCTTGATATCCACTAAATCGTTTGCCAAAGAACATTTTTTTAACTTCACCAATATATCAGTTTTTGATAAAACTTATGATATTATAGAAAAGACACCTATATAAATGTATCGGAGATCGAACACTTAATAAATATAAGAGAGAAGCCAGATAAAATAATATAAGAAACTAAAATAACAAAAAGATTCATTAAAAAAAAATAATTTAATAATTAATTATCCTTATCATAGGAAACTTCCTTATATTCATAATTATTAATTATTCGATTCTTGAGACTTGAATTCATAATGTAAATATTTTTTTTATTAAATTTTCAACATTATAATATCAATTAAAGGAATAAATGTTGATAGATGTAATCTTTGTAAAGAATGTTTAGAAGAATGTCCAAGTATAACACAGAAAATATAGTGAGAAAAAATTATTAAATAACTATAAAACAAATATAAATAAATCGATTAATACTTTTAAAAAATGATCTTTATAAGAAAATGTTGGCACAATTATCTGGATTTGAAATATTTTATGGAAGTTTTACATTAATATCTGTTATAATTTCTACCGTATTAGGTCTTTTTATTACATTAAAATATGTAAAACATAAAAGAATAGAATTACTATTAGTTGGAATTACATGGATACTTTTAGCAAGTCCATACTGGTCTGATGCGATCCAATTTATTACAAATACATTTTTCGGGATAAGCCTAGATTCACCTTTGTATTTCTTCTTAGCTAATGCGTTTATTGCTCCAATTCATATTACATGGCTTTATGCTTTTACTAATTTTCTTTTTAAAAAGCAACAGAAGAAGATAATGCTATTTTTTGTAATTGAAGCAACATTTTTTGAACTAGTCTTTTTGTATATCTTTTTTTTGAATCCTTTTCTAATTGGAGACCAAAGAAGTGCTTTTGTAGTAGAATGGGCAATATGGATACAAATTTATTTATTATTTTCGATCATTCTATTCTTAGTTACTGGATTTTTATTTGCTAGAATCAGTCTAAAAGCAGATTCTCCTGAAATTAAACTAAAAGGCAAGTTTTTAATATTAGCATTTATAACTTTTACGATTGGAACGATGATAGATGTTATTGGAGCAGAAAATCCTACAGAAATAACTATATTTTTTGCTAGAACCTTTGTAATTGTTAGTTCGATCTGTTTCTATATAGGATTTACATTACCTAAATTCATCAAAGAATTATTTATAAAATGAGAGAAAAAACGCGTTTTATCTTTAAAGCATATAAAATCTTTTTCTTTTTGAGCAGTAAGAGCTTAATAAAATAGTTTTCCTGCTTCTATTAAAAGTAACTTGTTAATTGCTGGTATGAAACTGTTGATTAA
>CAYNEU010000749.1:0-2026 GCA_964396275.1 uncultured archaeon
TTTATTTTCGTACCTCTATGTTATCCAATCCTTATATTATTTATGAAATACAATGGGATTATGCCTCAGCTTTTTATGCCTAATGATTTTCAAGCTTATTATTATTCTTCTCAACTAATTTTTAAAGATATAGCGGCTTTATATTATGATCCGGGATTTGTAATGCCTTATCGTTATTTTCCTCTTTCTCCTTTATTTTATTTTGTATATGGATTTTTTCCTTATGAAGTTTCTTATATATTTGGATTATTTCTAATTTACATCCAGTCGGTGCTTGTATATCTATTGGTTCTTAAGATAGCTAAAGATTATTTTAATCATAACGATAAAGAATTCATTTGGTTGTTCTACTGTATAGGATTTATAATATTAGTACCTTACAACATTATATTATATCTTCAAATTCAAACGTCAATTACTGTTATGCTAACCGTTCTATTAGGATATTTTTATTTTAAAAAGAAAGAAAACGAATTTCGTAACAATCTAATTGGTGGAATTTTTATAGCTATAGCAATAATGCTTAAACCAACAGTTTTAATTGTGTTACCTTTTCTAATTGATGTAAAAATTAATAAGTCTCAAATACAGATTAAAACATCTTCATTTCTTAGAATTATACCAAGTTTTGTTATGTTATGTCTAAATATAATATTTTTTGTAATATACCCATCCTTACTTTTTGGATTTATTCAAAATAATTTCCATCACATATACATATTTAATGTTTTATCAGATAGTTTGACCACATTTCTCTCAAGAATTTTCAATATTCCTGCTGCAATTTTATTTTTAATAATATGTGGACTTTTATTTTCAATTCTTTATTATCATTTTTTGACCAAAAGAAATGATTTAATTTATTATTTAGCACTTTCAATTTTAATATCTTTGATTAGTTATATTGATATATGGAATCACTCTATTCTTTACCTACTTCCTTTAATTCTATTTATAGTTATGAAAACAAGATCTCCTGAGGATAAATTGAAGTTAAAGTTAATATATTATCTTACTTTTGGAATAAGTTGGCTAAATGTCTTTAATTTCTATTATAGTGTGACATTTTTTCCATGGTACTATTCATTATTTACAATATATTATCCCATTCTATTTCTTTACTTATATGTTAATTGTCACCCTAGTTCTTTTTATGTGGAAGAACAAGAATTCATATTTTCGTAAATAGAATTAATTAAATTAAATGATAGTTTAAAAATTTAATTTAATTATAAACTAATGATAATTATAATTGAATTTTTAAAAAAGAGATAACAAATGACCCATGGAATTAAAGTGGAGAGATTTAAAATCCAAGAAAAAACTGATTTTTGTCTTAATAATTTCAATTTGCATTCAGATTACTATTTTTGTAATAATCCAACTTTCGAATTGGATATCTCAAAAACCAATTGATGAACCTTGGTTTATATTTTTAACACAAACGATAGAACCATATTCAGATTATAAAATATGGTATCAAACGTTTGTTAGACAAACTTTATATGAAGATTGGTTACCATACATGGATATTTTAAGAATTAACGTTCCAGTGGAAGATTGGTATCATTTCTGGTTCGTTGAGAATGCGGATTTATTCCTAAATTTCATATATCCTCCTTTTTTCTTTTACATTTTAATTCTTCCATCATTTATTAGTGTTGAATTAGTTTTTCTTCCATTAATTTTAACTAACGTTTTATTGCCAATAGTAATATATAAATTTTTAAATAATAATTTTAGTCAAAAAGTAGCAGAATGGGGTTTTATTGCCACTGCATTGAATCCCTTATATATTTTCTATAGTGGGGTTTTAGCTTTAAATACCTCTTTAATGACATTTTTTTTTGTTTTAAGCCTTTACTTTATCTCAACTAATCGATTTAGTTTATCAATTATATTTTTGGCTATAACTATTCTCTTTAAACAAATAGCTATCTTTTTTGTTCCACCAATTATGATTTATATTATTTTAAAGTCTTTTACTGATAAGGAAAAAGCGTCTTTTTACCTTTACGTAAAAAAG
>CAYNEU010000750.1:0-3012 GCA_964396275.1 uncultured archaeon
TTAGCAATAACTTCTAAAATATATACATAGTATACATCCATATAAAATCCTCTATGTAATAAATCAACATTGTATTATTTATTTTTTTAGGCAATCTCTATAAATTTGGTTTAATTTTACAGGCATGCCTTCAAATATTTATTATATATATTGCGATATCATAATTGATTAATTAAGAAAATAAGAATTAAATTTTTAATAATAAACGATTATTTAATTATTAAGATTCAATTTAGGTGTTATAGTAGATACAATGCCAGTGGGTATATTTCTTATACGTTGGGATATAGTTGAGGGCGGAATGATTTATTTAAAATACCCAGAAGTCCTAGAGATTCCAGATCCAGTTGTTCAACAAATAACAATATCGCATAACTTTACTGAATCTTATATTATTACAGAAGAGAAAAATTGGAACTCGGTTTCTTATTATAATGAACATAAGGAAATGATACTCGTTTTAGTATTAAGTAAATATGATGATGGTAATGATTATTTAGAAATTCTTGAAAAATTTAATCAAGAAATTGAAAAAGAAACAAACGAAGAAAAACTAAAAGAACATCTGGAAAGTATGTTTCTTATCAGTTTGGATGCATTTCGAACCACTGATGAAGTTATTACAAAATTAAGTAATGAAGTTGCCTTTTTGAAAACACGAGAATATGATTATGAAGTTAAATTCGATTTTATCACAAAATCAAATCACTTGTCAGTGAAAAGTAAAATATTATTTTTGTTAGCAATAAAAGATACAGTAAAGTTTGAAGATTTTAAACGAGTGATAAATACAAGCAAACAATGGTTATTAAATGTTCTTGAAACGCTTGTAAAAAATGAAGTTATAGGATATAACTCTGAGAAAGATTTTTATTTTTTGAGGATATGAATGAATCTAAGATAAAAATTAAAGTATTTGGATATGTTCAAGGCGTTTTTTTTCGTTATACTACTCGAAAAATTGCTCGGAATTTAGGTTTAACGGGGTATGTTAAAAATATGTCAGACGGAACTGTCTATATCGAAGCAGAAGGAGCTAAAGATAAATTAAATGAACTTTTAGAATTTTCTAAACATGGACCTAAGTATGCTCGAGTAGAAAAAGTTGAATATGAATATTCACAGCCAACAAATGAATTCAAGGGATTTGATAACATGATTGAATACTAATTTTTCTGAAGAGATTCGATAAAAAAGTCGAAGATAATATCTTAGTAATACTTTCTTTCAAAAAGGACGGTTTAAATTCTTTATTTATGTCGGTTTCCTTAAAACGAAATGAATATTTAAAGATGTTCCAAACATTAAACCATAATAAAATTAGATTTCAAACACCTTTAATTCTAAGAATGTTTGGTGCTTTGAATAAAGTAAACATGAGAAATGAAAATAGGTATATAATATGTAATTTCCTTGACCAATATAGTGATAAAATAGGGCTCAGTATAGATATTTACGAGAGTAATAATAACAAATCTCTTAATCAACTACTTCTATTAGCACTTAACAAAGCTAAAGAGTTTAATTTGGTTGAAGTATTATATAATGAATACATTAATTCTATTAATGCTATTAACACAAAGAAATCTATTTGAAAATCTTTTTTGAATTTCCATTAGACAGGATTAGCTAAGCAAAAAAATAAATTAAATAATTAATAGGGATAAAAATTTTTTAGATGAAAGTGATATCTTGATATTCTGAGTCTCCAATATCTTTTCTTGCTACTCCCAATTCTCTAACTTGTTGATTTAGTTTTAATACTGCATCTCTTACTATTTCTTTTTGTTTTGCACCCGTGCACACAATCCTTCCAGTTGAAAAAATTAGAAATACTGTCTTAGGATCTTGCATACGGTAGATTAGACCCGGAAAAACTTCTGGTTCATACATAGCATATTCCATTACAATTGCCGCCATATTAAGATCAATATTTGTATGGAGATCACCAGAAGCTACTATATTTTGAATGGTGATTTCTGGATTAGATAATTTTATACCTGCTTTTCTAATGTTCTTTACCACTTTATCAACAACTTTTTCTGCTTCTGCTGCTTGCCTAAGACCCGTAACTACCATTTTCCCCGTAGAAAATATCAATATCGTAGCACGAGGTTTTTCAATTCTCATTACCAACCCGGGAAAACGTTCAGGATTATATTCAACCTCTGCATGTCTTCTTGCTATTTGATTAAGATCAATTTTTTCAGTAATCTCTACTACTACTGTTGCGACGACATTCTCTATTTTATAATCTAAGTCAGTTTCATAATCATATTCTCCTTTTTCCTCTTCTTCCCCTTCTTCATCAAATTCATCTTCAATTTCGTCATCAAATTCTTCATCTGACATGATAATTTTAAGTGATAATTATGATTTGGAAATTATAAAATTAAAATATTCTTTATTACAAGGTTTCCTTGTTAATTTTATTTAAATAAATCTTCCTTTATAAAGGTGGTAGATTTAAAAAAGATTACTGCTAAAATCACCAAATTTTGATAGTTGATATTTTACTTACAAATATTTCTTCTTAAAAAATTAATGAAGAAAAAGGAACTATTTTAAATCTTTTTAATGGCTTTTAAACATTTGAAATCTTATCTATAATTTTACTTGACAGCTCAATGAATGCTTCTTCGACATTTTGACCAGTTTTAGCGGAAGTTATTATTAATCCCAAATTATTCGTATTTGCGTATTCAGTTGCTTCTTTTTTATTTACTTTTATTTGGTTTTCAAGATCAGATTTATTTCCTATTAATATTATAGGAGCATCATCTCTAGCATCTCTGAAATCTCGTACCCACTCATCAAGTTTTTCAAAAGTCTTTCTATTAGTCATGTCGTAAATTACGAATGCTCCATTAGCTCCTTCCAAATAAAGACTCCTAAGAGATCTAAAAGACTCCTGTCCGCCAAGATCCCATATTTGAGCAGATACACTACCATATTTGTCAAGTTCCATATCCTTTTTTAAAAGATTCACTCCCAGGGTACTTTTATAATTTT
>CAYNEU010000751.1:0-4130 GCA_964396275.1 uncultured archaeon
TTTTTTTTATAATCTTATTTCTAATAATAAAAAAGTGTCTTAATTCAGAAATCTTTTAGAAGTTTTACACCGCATTTTTCACAGTATTCTTGTTCTAAGCTCCTTATCCTTTCTCCACAATTTTTACAATGGCCAAGTTTATTGAGTATTTTCTTTTTAGTTTTTAAAAGCTCTTGCGCTTTTTTTTCTTCTAAATATTTAGCATAATCCTCTCGAGGCTTGATTCCATTTTTAATAGATTCAATTGTGTCTTTCAACCATACCATAAAAATATATTTCTCAGTGTCTTCAATTGTTTTAAATGATTTAAAGTCAGCAGTCTTTTTATCAGGAGCGTCTATAAATCTCTTAGAACCAATTTCAAGAAAAGTATTATAAAACAAAATACCATCATATATTAAATACTTCATTTCCTTATTTTTTTCCACTTCATAAGCTAAATCAAATCCAGTAGCGCCACGATTAATTAACATCAATAATTTCTTCAAGAACTCTAAATGTTCATTTAAATCTTTTTTCTCAGTGTTCTTATTGTCTATAGGTTTAGGAAAGGGCAGAAGTTCCTCATCTAATAAAGTTTTTTTGAAATCTGTTTTATATAATCGTTCTATTCCAAATCTTTTTTTTAGCCTTTCTCGTTGAAGGTCATCCATATCCTTCTAATCCAGATTAATTAAGTTGAAAGATCCTATGAGGTAAATAAGATACAAATATTTAAATATATTTATGGTTATGATTGAAAGATTATTAAAACAAAATAATCAAATATGAAGATAACAGTAATAAGTCCTAAGAAAATGAGTAAAAAAGGTTTTTACAAGGTATAATTTTAAGTTTGTTACGTATCAAAAAATACATTAATTAACTTCTTGAGGTGATTTTTCGGTTCCATGATTTTTATAAGTAGAATAGATCCCCTTTATCTCGCTAAGATCAACTGTCATGATAGTATGATTTAAATGTTTCTTCTCAAACTTTTTTATTTCTACCTGATTAACGGGATTACCAGGGTGAATTACTACATATTCTCTACATTTAATACATGCACGAGCTCTCATAATTATATTTAATATGTTATTTACTAATCATATCGATGAAATAATTAATAAGTACGTAATTCTCCAAGATCTGAAAATGTATACAAATATTTCAAAGTTATGGTTTTATATTAAAAATGTTATATAATGACGAACATAGATTTTTAATAGTTAGATATTACACAATAATCTTTAAACTTTTTATTTCTAAATGTTATAAACTAAAAAACTATATTTCCATTAAATTTGGAATTGTAGAATCGAAGTATTCCTTTAATTTTGGAATAGAAAGTTTAAAATCTTTATTTTTTAATCCTCTTACCTTAATTTCGGGTTGAGGTATTAAAACTCCTATTTTTTTAAGATATACCCCAAAATTATTTGCTAAATTCATTATTTTATCATAATCTTTTGGATCTGTCTCAATAATAAATCTGCCATTAGATTCACTGAATAAAAACTCATCATCTCTTAATTTATCATCAAAACAACTGGTAAGATCTAAATGTATACCCAATTTATTCTTAAAACACATTTCTGCTATTGTTATGATAAATCCTCCTTTATTCACGTCGTGATTGGCTTTAACTAATTCATTTTTATAGAGTTCAAATATAAAATCCCAAATATTCTTTATTTTAGCCTCATTAACTTTGGGAGGAATTCCCCCTTCAAGATTATAGATTACTGAATGATATTCTGAACCACCTAATTCGGGTTTTGTTTCTCCTATTAAAAAGATATCATCTCCTGCATTCTTAAAGGGGAGGGTTATTATATTTTCTTCACTTTCTAAAAGACCTACAATCATTATTATTGGCGTTGCTTTAATCGCAGTTTTCTTGACCTCATCTTCATTATAGAAAGATACATTTCCTCCTACAATAGGAATTCTCATAGTTCTACAAAAATCATTCATACCCTCAACAGCTTTAGAAAAATACCAAAAAGATTCGGGTATTTCGGGGTTTCCAAAATTACAACAGTTTACCATTGCCATCGGTCTAGCTCCATTTGCTATTACATTTCCACATATTTCAACTAATCCCCCTTTAGCGCCTTCATAGGGATCTAAAAAGCAATGCTTAGAATTCACACCAACGCTCGCTGCAATAAATTTATTTGTACCGATTATTCTTAAAACACCTGAATCACCTTCTCCACATTTTACAACTGATCTAATACCCACTTCATGGTCATATTGTCTGTAAACCCACTCTTTACTACAAATGTTTTCTGATGCTATTAATCTATAGATAATATCTTTAAACTGTAAAGAAGGTTTTGGAGTTTTTTGAGCGAACAATTCATCTAAATAGGAGGGTCGTTTTTCTAGTCGCTTAAATGTAGGTGATTCAGAAAGTGCCTTTGCGGGAATACTAACTACGGGATTATCTCCATCATAAACTTTTAAAACTTTTGATTCATCGGTTCTCCCTATTACAGCAAAGTTTAATTCATATTTTCTAAATACATCAAGAACTGTATTTAATCCTGTAGGCTTAACAATGAAAGCCATTCTTTCTTGAGATTCAGAAAGCATTACTTCATAAGAATTCATTCCAGGTTCTCTTGTAAAAACTTTCTTTAAATCTACTTTTGCTCCTGTGTTTCCATCCCCCGTTAATTCACTAGTTGCGCAAGTCAATCCTCCACCACCTAGATCTTTCAACCCTCTTACATAACCTGTCTTTACAGCTTCTAAAGTTGCTTCAATAATCATTTTTTTAGTGAATGGATCACCAATTTGAACAGCGGGTCTATCAGCTTCAGACATATCAGTTAGAGTACGGGAAGCAAATGTAACTCCATGGATTCCATCTCTACCAGTAGATCCTCCCATTAAAATTACATAATCACCAGGATTATAAGCTCTACTCGGTGCGTGTTTAAAATCTTCTATAGTTCCTAATCCTATACATGCAACATTTACTAAACAATTACTTTCAAAACTATCATCAAATTCAACTTCTCCACCAATGGTAGGTATTCCCGTGCAATTACCATAATCTGCAATACCTTTTACTACGTATTTGAATAGCCATTGTGAATGAGGATTATCTTTTAAGCGACCAAATCTCAATGGATCCAATAAGGCTATTGGTCGAACACCCATGCATAGAATATCTCTTATTATACCTCCAATACCTGTAGCGGCTCCATGATAAGGTTCAATTGCAGATGGATGATTGTGAGATTCAATTCTAAATGCTAATGCATAACCATCTCCAATATCAATTACACCCGCATCTTGACCAGGACCAGCTAATACGTAATCATAGTTTTTCTCAGCATCCTCAAACATTCTCAATTTTGGGCGTGAGGATTTATAAGAACAATGCTCACTCCACATTACATCAAACATGCCTAATTCAGTAATATTTGGATCTCTTTCTAATAAATTTTTTACTTTTTCAAATTCCTCACTATTCATTTCTACATTTACATCTTTTCCGTTAACATCCACTTTTGTCATTAAGATAACCTCCGTTTAATGAATTCTATCATGGACTCAAAAAATAATTTTCCATGTGTTGTTCTTTTTGGACTTAAAATTGCTTCTGATGCACGTTCTGGATGGGGCATTAATCCAATGCAATTTTGTTCTATATTGCAGATTCCAGCTATATTTTCTAAAGAACCATTTGGATTTGCTTTCTCTGTCAGCTCTCCTTGTTCAGTAGAGTATTTAAAAACAATCTGGTTATTTTCCTCTAACTCTTTCAAATTATCACTAAAATATCGTCCCTCCGCATGAGCTATAGGTAAAGCACATACATCACCTAACTTCATTTTATTAGAAAATGCAGTATTATTGTTTATTACTTTTAAATTTACCCACTTGCATATAAATTTAAGGGAATCATTACGTAATAAAGCACCTGGGAGGAATTGAGCCTCAGTTAATATTTGGAATCCATTACAAATACCGATTACTGGTCTTCCGTCATCCAACATTATCCGTGCTTCATCAATTGCCGGACTATGAGCAGCAATAATTCCTGCCCTTAAATAATCTCCAAATGCAAATCCTCCGGGTAAAATTACTCCATCGTAATTAGATTCCTTAAAATGATTATGCCATACTAAATC
>CAYNEU010000752.1:0-8652 GCA_964396275.1 uncultured archaeon
TACTTGCATTTTGAGCTTCATAACCCATTATTCCTCTATATTGAAGATTTTTTCTTTTTTTAATCTCTCGTACTAAATTTATTACATCTTCGGGATTTCTTAAAGGACTTCTAAGTACACCTACATTTACTCCAAAAAATCGATCTGCTATATCTACTTCTATTAATATATTAAATTGTATATTATGTTTATTCGCTGCTTTCTCTAAAAGATCAATATGAAATTTGGAATCCACCATTACAGAAATCTCTACTCCTTCTATTGAAGCTGCTTTACATAATTCTTCTATATCAACGGGAGACGTTGTAGGATACCCTAATAATATATCTTTAATCTTGTAATTTTCAGCAAAAAATAGTGCTTCAGCGGAATTATATGTAAAAATTCCATTCACAAAATCTTTTTGTTCCACCATTTTTATCAATTCTGGCACACGTACTGATTTTGTACATAATCGCAGATTTTTTTTCGATTTTTTTAAATAATTCCCAACTTTTTCTAAATTTTGGTTAAAAGCTTCAATATCACAAATAACTAATGGAAATTTTCTATTTGTAACTAAATCTTTTAATTCCTCATAAGATAATGATATCATCATTTAAATTCCCCATTTTATTAAGAAATGAAAAAAGCATTAATTTGCAAACATTTCAAATAATTTCTTTTTAAATAGTATTATTTATTTCAATAAACTTTTCTCTTTAGCATCTAATTCTAACCAATCACTTACATTTTTTAATTGTTTTCTTGAAGCTCCACATAGTAATTTTAAAAACGGAAGGAATTCTTGAATGAAATCGATTTGGGAGATTTGGTATTTTCTTTTAAGCTTTTCTACAAATTCTTTTTCAACAGGTGTTAAAGAAAAATAAGTTCCCGAAGTGTATCTTGGAAATACAACTCTCTGAAATCCTTTTGATAAAGGTGTATCTTTTCTAGATAATGCAACACCTCCAGCAAAGAGATCAAAAAAATAGGGTAGAAGTCCCCAATATTGTGTAGTACGAATTCTACCAAAAATTTCATCTGCTAACGAGAGATTCTCAAAAGCATTAGCAAGGTCTCTATTTGATTTCATGAAAGTAAGGAGATTTTCATTTATCCATTTATATAGAAAGTTGTAATCAACATCAGATTTGTCAGTTAAATTTCTAGCTTCTTTTAAAGAAGATATTTTAAATAAATCCCTAATTAAGGTAAAAATTTCTTCCAAATTATCACGATGCAAACTTAGAATTAAATTTCTAACATCTCCTTCTATCTTACCTTGACCAATTCCTTGAATATCATTAATTACTCCTCTCAAATCTCCGTTATTTTTATCTATAATTAACTCTAAATCTTCATTTTTGAGATTCGTAATATTCTCCTTCTTTAAGAGATTATTTGCTATTTTAATTACTTCATTCTTGGGTAAAGGATGAACCTCATACCTATTAATCTTATTGTATAATGGCTGTAGATTTGTTTTATATTCATTAGAACACATTATAATAGGGAACTGTGTATTCTGAATTAAATCCATAACTGTAGGAATTGCTCCTCTATCTTGAACTCCATAAATCCCATCAATCTCATCAATAAGTATTAGTTTCTCTTTTGATTCAGTAATATAATCCATGATTCCTCGAGATTTAGTAGTTTCTTTCAATCTCCTTTCTAATGTACTTCTTGTTCGTGTGTCAGATGCGTTAGTTTCTATTACTTCCATATTAAAATCATTAGCAAGTGCATAAACAATAGATGTTTTTCCAATTCCAGGAGGACCCTCTAATAAAACAGCGGCGATATCAGAAGACATTTTTTTTTCTTCTTTCTGCTCCTTTTCAATTACAGTTCTATTAAATTCTCGAATTTCTTTATTCTCTGTATTAATTCTTTTTCTTTCTTCGAAGAAAAACTTTATAAAATTCCCTAATTCTTCACTCAAGTTAACTCGTTGCCTACCCAGTCTAGCAGTGGGTAAAGCCATTTCCTTGATGCTCTTTGGGCGATACTTCTCCACCCACGGAATATCTGAATATTTTTTTGACATTTGCTTTACTCACCTACATATATTCTGAAAATAAACAGATTTTTGATAGAAGAGCAGATATTTGAATATCTATATCTCTCCCATCAAGTGTTCTGAAGTCAGAATCGGCAATTAAGTTAATTAATTTAATTCTAGTAAATTTACTTAGCGGTAATTTATTAATTTCAATAAGCAAAAGCTTATAAAATTCATGAGCACTAAATTTATAATTCGAAAGAATTTTTCGTGATAATTCCCGAGCTTTTGGGAAATCTCCTTTAAAAGCTACTAATAAAAGGCTTTTAATAAGATCATTATGAAATTTCTGAGCGTTTTCATACAAACTTTCAATAGTAATGTTATTTCCAGTAATATTACTTAACTGTAAGAGATCAATTGCTTTAGAGATTTTACCATCTGAAATTCGATATAAAATTTCAATGCATTCACCTGAAATTTCTAATGACTCTTGTTTAGCGATATAAAAAATCAGTTCTTTAAATTTAACAAATTTAACTCGAGAAATCAGTATAATTTGACATCTACTAACAATAGGATTAATTATACTTGAAACATTAGTCGTAATTAAAATCATCCTACAATTATTTCCATAGATCTCCATTAATCTTCTAAAACCTTGTTGGTTTGATCCTAAAGCTTCGAAATTTTTCACAACAAGAATCTTAAAAGGAGCATTTCCTAATACTTTTAATTGAACAAAAGGTTTTACTCTGGCTTGAATAAATGCTGGAGTTGTAATGCTTCTTCCAGCAATACTACCAATTTTATTCGTAGAAACGTAAGCCTCAGCTTTAGCTTCTTTTCTCTCTTCATCAGTTAGAGGAACATCTGCGTAAACTAACTTAAAATTGGCGTTGTAATCTTTACCCAGAAATTCCTTTGAAAATAATTGTGCAATTATCGTTTTTCCGATACCATTCGAACCTACAAATAATAAATGTGGAAAATTATTTTGTTGAATTATATGCTTTAAGGTCTCTTTAACTGTTTCTCTTCCACTGATCTCATCTAAATTCTTTGGATGGTACTTTATTCGCCATATTGGAATTTCTTCAGTCATATTTGCTTTCCTTAAGATCCCTTTTTTTTTGTAAATCCTTAAATTTGAATATATTCTATGATCGTTGCTAAAAGTGCTGAAATTTGCATTTGTTCATCTGCTCCTTGACTTATTCGATAATCAATTTCTCCAATATACATCTTTAAATCGACTAGGTTTCTAGGCTCTAGTTTCAATGAAGATAAAACCTCAGATATTTGCCTTATGAAATTACGACTGTCAAGAATTTCAATAGAATCAATAATTTCTTTCGAACTCATAAAATCCTTTTTCTTTAGGACCGAAATTAAATTGTTTAAAGTTTTTTCATCTAAAAATCCTGAAATTCTTAAAATCTCATTTACGTCTAAATTTTCCAAAAGTTCAAGAGCCACAGACATCTGTAGAGTATTTATAGCTTTTCTTAAATCCCCTCCCGAAATAAAATATAAATAATTGAAAAATTGCTCCGATTTATCAGAAGGGATTTTCAATTTCTCTTTTATAGTAATATATTTTAACCTATCGATTATCTTTTCTTTTGGTAAACTTACAAATCTAAATACTGCGCATCGAGAAATAATTGGATCTATTATTCTATTTATATAATTACATAAAAGGATGAACTTTATATTATTTGATGCTTTTTCAATAATCCTCCTAAGAGCTTGTTGGACTGTTCCAGGTATATTATCAGCCTCATCTAAAATTACGAATTTTAAAGACCCGTTTTTAATTAAACTTTGATTAACAAAATTTTTTAGCACATTTCTTACAAAATCTATTCTTACAGTATCAGAAGCGTTCAATTCTAAAAGATTTGTATCTAATTCCTCCTCTTTAAGAAAATGTTTTGCTATAATTAGGGCAGTACTGGTCTTTCCTGTTCCTGCTGGACCTGTAAAAATTAGATGAGGTATATTAGTAGTTTTTACGAATTCTCTTAGATTATTTATCGCAATATTCTGGCTTACAATATCATCAAATGCCTGTGGGCGATATTTTTCTGTCCATGGGATCTCCAACATATCACTAATCCTATTGCTATTATCTAAAAACTAAACTTTAGAGCTCTTTTCTGTTAGATCCAACTCTAAAACTTCATATACCTTCTTGAAATTCATTTTTTCATAGAGCTTAGAAGCTTCTATTGCTTTCTCTTTAATATTTACTCTAATTTTCTCAACTTTTATCTTTTTTAAATGTTCTAATGCCTTTTCTAATAAAAAACTGCCAGCTCCTTTTTTTCGATAATTTTCTTTCAGGTAGAATTGCTTTATGGCGCCCTCAGATGAGCCAAAGGGATCAATACGCAACTCAGCGATAATCATTCCTACAATCTCATCTGAATCTTCATCAATAGCTATTAATATTCCATGACGTTGAAGGGGATCATAAAGACGACGTCGAATTCCCCAATCAAAACGTTTAGGATCAAATTTTTGTTCCAACCCTTCAACTAGCTGCTTTGTTAATTCTTTTAAATCATCAATGTTTTCTGGATTTGCGACAAGCACCTTAATATTTAGACTCATGGTTAATCATCATAAATGACATATACTTTCTCATTAAAATAATAATTGCTATTTTAAAATTTAAATTTTCTTTGACTCAAAATTAATAAAATAACAAGTGAGGTGTTAATTAATATATCTTTTAATTAAAACAATAGCATTTTAAAAAAATTAAAATAGAATTGGCATTTGTGAATAAAAATATTAAAAATGGCGAGCAGATGTACCATCCCAAGCTTTAACACTTTCATTTACCCATCCACACTTTGGACACTTATCTGGAAGTTCCCAACTTTCAAGAGCGGGGTGTATACGACAGTATAGACCCCCACAACTTTCACATACTAAGTATTTTGCTCCACAACCAGAACACATTTTCAGTTGACCTTGCTCTACAAAAGGGAACGCCCTTTTCATCCATAAATGTAAATTCTCGAATCAAGAATCTAATTCATCGTGAGCAAGAGAGAAGCTTTCTTTTCCACACACATCACATGTTTTTCCATCCGACACGTTTTACCACCAAAATTGAAATTATTTAGATTGAATTTAATACATTTACTAAATAAATATATAAAATAAATAATAAAACTACAAATTAAATATTTACTTATAAAGTAAAAATTCAATGGAATTATATTTAAAGTCGAATATTGATTTATTTGCTTCTGCAAATTTCTAATTCGATAAAATCAAGAAATTGTTAGATGATATTATTAATTATGAGGAGCAACTAAAAAATAAACTCAGATCTATTAAAGAAAATCAAATTAAAACTCTAATTTTTTCGTAACTCCGTTCTTTTGCACTTTAGGATTGACATTTTCCATTACTCCAATAAGCTGGAAAGTCTTATCATCATTAAGAGCTTCTCCAAATTTTATTAAGATTTCTTTACTCCCAACAAATAAACCTTTTCTTTTTAGAGGTTTTCCATCGATTAAAGGATTGATCTCTAAAAATAATAATGCAGGTCTCGTTTTTGTTGCAGGGACTTTCACTACCATTACTCCTTCAATGGGGGTATCCATTTTTTCCCAATCTTTTCCATTCTTAAGATGTTCTTTTAATTCTTCTTCAATATTTGCCATTTTGATTCAATCTCAAATTTTTAAACTTTATTTTTTTTCCTATATACGTTACATGTTACATATAATACCAATATAAAAATTTTGGGATTGAAATAAAATCTTATCACTCCTTAAAAGTTTAATAGATTGGACTTTAATTATATATAAACAATTTTTCTCTCTCAAATTATTATTCAGAGATACCACAACATTCTGTCGGATTTCTTGGGGTCAATTTCCACTAAACCTTTATATATATCACTCTCGTATATATATCTATCAAAAAAATAAAAAATTGGTGCTTAAAATTAAGTTAATTTCAGTTAATTTACCAGAATCTTATTTAAAAGTCTTAGAGATACTTGTAGTTGATGGAAAATTTCCAAATCGCTCAGAAGCAATTCGCGTGGCTATTAGAGACTTGATAAAAACAGAATATTTGATAGAAGAATCAGTAAATAGAAATGTTGCTCCAAGTATAATAGAATCTGAGGTAGAAAATGAAATTCAAGAAAATTTATTAATCTAAATCAATTTTTTTATTTTTTTTTAAAATATCATTTATAAAACGAATATTAATTCATTCCTTGCTCTTTTCTAATAAATCTAATACCTTTTTCCTTCTCTCTTCTCTTCTCGCAGTGATCCGTTTTCTAAGTTTTTCCATTTCGTCTTCAGTTGGTTCTTCTTTACCTTTGACTAATTCTTTAATTGGTTTCTTACTGACTTTAGCCTTTAGTTCATTAATTTTTTTATCAATTTCTTTAATGAAATTTTTTCCTATTTTTAGTTCTTTGAGTTGATATTTAGCTTCATTTAGTTCAGAAATAACTTTCTTGAATTGACCATTAGCTAATGATACATGAGCTTCGTCTAATGCTTTGTAGGCAGATTCAAATTTTATATTCTCCAAATCATCAAAGGATACATCTATTGTTATTAAAGGAATTTGTGTTTCAGTTTTAATTATATTAATTTGCTCAGTAATTCTCTCAATTTCATTTAATTTTTCTAATTTAGTCAATCTTTGGACTTCTTTTCTTAGTATCATAATTCCCTCATTATATCTGAAACTATCGATTAATTTATCTGCCTTATCCAATTTAACAGAAATCTTTCTATCAAGTTCTTCCTTCGCAAGTTTACGCTTCTCTTCTTTTTTTCTCTTTTCAAGTTCTTTATGTTCTCTCTTTGCTTCTTCCTTTAAAATTGCCATTTCTTTTTCTTCTTCTATTTTTTTAATTTTAATATCTTCATAAATCTCAGCTTGTTTTTGTTCCCTTTTAAGTTTGAAAAGAAGTTCATTATTTATTCGTGAAACTTCTCGTTGCCAAGATATTTTTTCAAATAATTCTCGAGCAGCAATATACTTCTCATACGCCTCAGTGAATTTACCACGATCCATTAATGCTGTGCCTTCTTCTAAAAGTTCATATGCTTCTTCAGATATTTGTCGTTCCTGTTCCTTTTCGCTCTGAATTTTTAAGAACTCTTTTCTTTTCTCTTCTTGTTGCCGCTTTTTTATAATTTGAGTCTCAGCTAATTTTTCTTCTAACTTTTCTTCAATAAGTAGTTTTTCAGCTTTCCTTTTTCCGATAGCTTCTTGTTCAAGCTCAAATGCCTTTTTCTTATTAATAATCATTGTAATTGAATCGCGAACCATCTTGATTCCTTCTTGCCATTCTATGTCTGAAAATATTTTTTCACTTTCTTTGTAAATTTCAATGGCATTTTCAAAATGATTTTGTCTTAATTCACGTTTAGCTTGATCCATTAAACGAAATGCTTTATCTTTTTGGGTTTCGAATTGGGCTACTCGTTCTTTTTTTAAATGTAGAGTTTCTTTTCGCTGTTGTAGTAATTTTTCTTGCTCACTTCTCGCTTGTTCTAATAATTTTTGTTGAAGCATTAATTCTTCTTCTCGTTTTTTACCTTTTTCGGCTTCTAAAGCACGAATATTGTTATCTTTTACTAATTTCTCCTTGTAAAATTTAATAGTCTCGATTAATTTAGCTGATTCTTCTTTCCAATCAATTTTTTCAAATTGCTTCCGTGCATCACGATAGATTTCAATAATTTTTTCATATGGTGCTTCAAAATCAAAAACACCACCTTTAATTTTTAGTTCATACTCCTGAGCCATTCTCTCGGCGTTTTGAATCATATTAAAAATTCCCGCTGTAATATCATCAGATTCTTTCTCTTTCTGTTGAAGTTCTAATAATCTTTTTTGTCTTTCAAGAAAATCTTTATCAATATCAGGAGCCACTAATTCAATTTCTGGCTTTTCTAATTTCTTTTGTTCGAGGATTCTTAGATTATCATCCTTTTCTTTTTTATCCTCATAAAATTTAATTGTTTTAATTAAACGATTAGCTTCATCATTCCACCCAATTTTTTGGAATATTTCTCGAGCTTGTTCATAATTAGATATTGCTTTTTCATAAGGACTTTCATACACTAAAATTTCTTTTCTAATGTTTAATTCATAACTTTTAACTTCTTTTTCGGTTTCATCGATAAGATTCATTGCATTGTCTAATAAAACGTCTTCTTCTTTTTCAGTTTCAAATTCTTCTATTCTTTCTGGTTTAAATGGCTTAACTTCTTTTTGTACTTTATGCATCTCTTCAATGTCTTTTTCTCTCTGGGATTTCTGAGCTTCAACTTCGAGTAGATTTTCATGTTTCTCTAATTTCTCTTGATAAATTTTAATCTGATTTGCAAAGACTTCTGCTTGATCTTTCCATCCCCTGGCATAAACTTTTTCTCGTAGATTTTTATATATTTCCATTATCTCTTGATAAGGTGTTTGTTCTATTATTCCCCCTTTTTTAATAGCTTTTTTCATGGCTGAATCAAATGCTCTTTCAACTTTCTCTGCTTTATTAACTTTTTCAGTAATATATTTTTGGAATTCTTTTTCATCCTTTTCTTGTTCACTAATTTCTAATTTTTTATGAGTTATTTCAACTGGCTTTTCGGCTTTGAGCA
>CAYNEU010000753.1:0-7384 GCA_964396275.1 uncultured archaeon
GAGTCAAATAAAATAAACTCATCGTAAATAGAATTCCTAATGAAATTACTATAATGTTTTGAAATACTTTAGAAGTTCGCAAGAGTAATAATCTAATTATTCATTCAAAATTAAATAATTTTCTATTGTTTCTCTAAATAAAGATAAAAGTAAAATTTAAAAAATTAGTTGTTTCATTTCAGAATATTAGATTGCACCTATGAAATATTAGTTAATTAATATATGTATTAAAAATTTAAACTCTTATACCTTTTTTATAATATAAGATACTAAATTTCAAACAGGAAACTCTAATTTAGAGAGAGAAAAGATTGGTAAGACCCCCAACAGAAAAAAATGTTTGCCTTCGGTGTAAGGGTGCACGTTTATTATGTGGAAAAAAAACATGCCCAATCTTATTAAAAAAGTCTGTAATGAAATCTTTAGTCCCCTTTGAATTAGATAAAACCAGAAGAGATGTTGAAATTTTTGGAGCCAGTCCACCTGGATTTTTTGTTGGCCATTTTAATTACCCAAATGTGTATCTTGGGCCATTAGTACCATTTCAAGAATTTGAAACAGGACTTGACATATCAGATTATCATCTCCTAGATGCTCCTGAACTATGGTTTGGCAAGACTATAGTTGATGTAATCCGTTATCGGAGTAGTTTAGTGAGGAGTAATTTTAAAACAAATGTATTTATCGGTCGGAAGTCAAAAAAAACCACTCCTTCATTGAAAACTCAAAAACTTCTGGAAACATCACAGGAATTATCAATGGCAGCAAGACCAGTAGATACTGAAACTAAATTAGAACGAATGAGTCTGAGAATGATGATGGATAATCATGCCTTACCAATGGGACCCTCTGGAATGACAGAAAAAATTGAAATTACTGAAAATACTAAAGTTCATCCTCAAGTGGATTACTGTGTTTCAGATACCGATTTAAAAGCATCTGAAGCAGTCTCAGAAAATTTATATTTTAAAGGACACGTTCCAGAATCTACGATTGAAAGGGTTTTTTCTGCTGGATTACTTGGCGAAAAAAATAGGCGAAGGATTGTTCCCACTAGATGGTCGATAACAGCTGTAGATGATATAATTTCAAAAGCCTTAATTAAAGAAATCAAAAAATTTCCAGAAATAAATGATTACCAGATCTTCGAAGCAACTTATCTCGATAACCATTTTAAAATTTTATTATTTCCAGGTAAATTTATATATGAAATGAACGAAGTGTGGGCACCAAATACCTTATGGAACATCTCTCTTGATGGTAAAAATCGTAATTTAAAACCACAAATAATGACTGATTTTGAGTTTTATAGTGGAAGAAAATCCTATGCAAGTAATATAACTGGAGCTTATTATGCAGCAAGAAAATCAGTTTGTGAGTATCTCTATAAGATAAGAAGACAAGCACGAGTTTTAATTTTCCGAGAAGTCTCTGGAGGTTATGTAGTACCTTTAGGAGTATGGGTAATAAGAGAAACCGTAAATAATGCTATGTTTACAACTGATCCGACTAAATTAGACAATTTTAATGATTCAGTAAAAGCAATGACAGATGGGTTTATGGTTGATTATAAGTATTGGAAAAAAAGTAGTAAATTAATTAATTTCATTAAAACCCAAAAGACTTTAGATACCTTTTTATAATTCTTACTACTTCTTTAAATAATCCGTATTTTCTAAGTTTTAATAATCAATTCAAATAATTTAAGGTTTTTAAAAATGGTTATAGATGTTCACGTTCACCCATTTTGTAAAGAAGCTCACTATGGCGATAAGAAAAAAATTGCAGATGCAATGAGTGGCTACAATCCGCATAAATTAAAAGGAGTAATGCGCATGTTAAATGCTATAATGGAGCAATTTATTTTGGAAGATTATATAGCAATAATGGATAAATTTAACATCGATAAAGCTGTCATTGTATCTCTCAACGTTACTTCTGCTTATGGATTTTTAATGGTGTCAAATGAAGATATAGCAGATTTTGTAAAAAGATTTCCTGATCGATTTATTGGATTTGCATGCATTGATGTTCCTGCGATAGATGCGATAGAACAACTTGAGTATGCTATTACATCCTTGAATCTTAGAGGTGTTAAGTTAGTACCACCCGCTCAGAAATTTGATATATCTGATAAAAAATATGATCCATTATGGAGAAAAATGATTGATTTAAATATTCCTCTATGGTCTCATGGAGGACATCAAGCTTCATTTTATGGTTCTATTGCTAAATATGGTCATCCTCAGTTAATTGACGAGATTGCTTTAAGACATAAGGATCTAACGATTATTATAGGCCATATGGGTGTACCCTGGATGTGGGATGCTTGGTCTGTAGTATTAAGGCATCAGAACGTTTATATTGACATATCTGCATATCCTAATCTTTATAATTGGTTTCCTTGGGATGCATTTATTACAGAAGATCTATCCCATAAGATACTTTTTGCTTCAGACTATCCTTTATTACACTATAGTCAAATTTTTAGTGCATTTGAAAAAGTTCAGATAAATGATTCGCTAAGAAAAGCAATTTTAGAAAAAAACGCAGCTAAATTATTAAAAATTTAAAATCAAAATTTTAATTTACTTCCTTATGATATGGAAAACGAAAATAACTAATTTAACTAAGACAAAGTACCCTCTTATTATGGCTGCTTTTGCTGGATTAGGCAAGACTGAATTTGCTGCATCATTCTCTAATGCAGGAGGACTTGGAATCATAACAGCTTTGAATTATGGAGTCAATAACTTCAAAAGGGAATTAGATAAAATGAGTGAACTAACTGATAAACCTTTTGGGGTCAATCTCACAGTTGTTCCTCCTGGAGTTCGATTTGGAGATGCTAATATAACAAATCAGGATTACTTAAAATATTTAGAAATCGCTATTAATAAAGGAGTGAATATATTTACTACATCAGCATTTCAAGCTACCTTTCTTGGAGATAGAATACGAGAACTAGGATGTTATTGGTTTCACAAGTGCGCGTTAATGAGGCATGCAATATCTGCAGAAAAAGCAGGGGCAAATGCGATAACATTAATTGGTATGGAAGCTGCTGGATTTAAAAATCCATACCAGCATACAACTTTAGTAAATTTAACAATGGCTAAAAAATTATTAAATATTCCTGTAATTGCAGCAGGCGGTATCGGTGATGCTCGAGGATTTTTTGGAGCTTTAGCTATGGGGGCAGAAGCAGTTTGTCTGGGAACCGCAATATTGACAACAAAAGAAAGTCCTCTTTCAATAGAAATGAAAGAGAATTGGATGAATACTGATATTTTCTCCGAAGATTATCATAGAAGGCTTTATCACTTAACATTAGGACCTACGAGAGTACCATCTTCAGCAATAGGATTTCAAAAGCAAATAATCCCGCTAAAGGCTTTCATTGAAAAGCTCATGAATGAAGTAGAAGATATTCTAAAATCATGGGGTTTTACGAAAGAAGAATTTAATTCCTTAACATATAAATTTTAAAGCACATCAAATTTTGAACCCAACAATTTTTTTTCTATTGAGAATAATCTTTAAGAGTTCGCTCTCTAAAGGTAAAAAAAAATAATATTAATAATTTTTAAAAACTTTAAATGGATTCAAGTTAAATATATGAATAAACTATACAATATATTAAATAAAAAATAATATATGTGAAAATTATGGCTCTTGCGGGTGAAAAAGTCGGAATTCCTTCAGCAGATGAAGCGCCTATGATTGTTATGGCGCGCTATAAACAACCTCTTGCGGGAATTTTATCAATATTAATAGTATTCATAATAAGTTGGATAACTTGGTTAATATTCTTCGATTCACGTTGGCATAATCCTTATCCTACGCAAGAAATGGAAATTACTGCATGGGCAACTGTAATTGGTGGTTTTGGACTAATAGGAGTGGTTTGGGCAATCTGGTTTGAAAATTGGCCTTATTATGGTTGGTTTCGTACTCCATGGAAAGTAGGACTTGTAGGAACCGCTATTAATTTTGTAATTATATTGCTTTTCACACTTATATTTTTACCCTTGTTTATATCATTCTATAGCAGTGAGATCACAAATCCTTATATTGCTTGGTTCGTTGGTGCCTCAATTTTTGGTGCATTAAGTGGTTCCTGTTTTTCATTTGCAGTTCTTTGGGTTGCTGGCACTATGTATTGGCCTTTCTTTAAAATTAAACAACCAAAACGGGGAATTATTGTTTGGATTATAGGCACTGCAATAATGTTAGTGGTTTGGTTTTTAATATTCTTTCCCGCAGGTGAACGTACAGCTACATCTGAAGCTTCTGCAGTAAAACCAGTAACTTTCTTTCCTAGTTATGCTTTCTCATTAGGATGGACACAATGGATAATCTTTTTCTCGCTTCTCACTCTTATGGTATTTGAATATTGGCCATGGAGTAAATTAGGGAGAAAACAACCTTTCATAGGGATGATCGCATTTGGATCTTGCGTAGTATTAGGTTTACTCTTTTCATTATTAGGGCCTTATATTGCTCAGTATATTTTCGATCCTTTCTTTATAGCAATTGGTGGAACACCTCCGGATGCGGTTACTAGATTCAAAGGGTGGTATATGATGAGTATCACATACGCTATATTTCTCATATGCGCTGTTGTATTAGTTTCCTTGTTCTTCGACAATTGGCCAAAAAGATTTCCCCAATGGCAAAACTTTCTATTTAGATTTCTATTGGTTGTCGGAATCGGGACTTTAACATTTCTAGCTTATTATCTTTTATCACCAATGCTATTTGGAGATACAACAAATTATTGGAGAATGAATCCTACTCCCTTCACTTTATGGTTTCTCTGGATTGAAATCTTATTTGCTTATGTTTGGAGAAAATGGCCAATATATAAAGCAGTATAGGTGATTAAATAAATTGTTAAAAGCAGGAGAATACTCCATCTCGAATGAATTTTCATGGATTGGCGATTGGGGAAAGCGCCGTGCTCTTTTAACACCAAATCGTGAAGCAATATTCGATAATATTGAGAAAAAACTCTATACTTACAAAGATTTGAACTTGAGAGCAAATAAATTGGCTCGTGTATTACTAAACCTAGGGATCTCTAAAGGAGATCGTGTTGCGATGTTTTCAACCAACAGAATAGAATGCATCGATCTCTTTCTCGCAACAGGAAAATTAGGAGCAATTCTTGTTCCATTCAATGTAAGACTTTCAATTCAAGAAATTGAGTATTTAATCAATAAAACAAGTCCATCAATTTTTTTTTATGAATCAAAAATGGTAGATATTGTTTCACAGATAAAAGAAAAAGCATTGGTTAAAAAGAATGTGGTTATGGGAAATAATTCAGTATTAAATGATTCCAATACAAAAGACTTGACAAAAAAAGTTTCAGATTCAGAAGTTGAACGCCCTATGTTAAACTTTGAGGATCCACATCTTATTTTATTCACAGGAGGAACAACAGGTCTTCCCAAAGGAGCTATACTCTCTCATCGCTTAATATTTTGGAATTCTATAAATACTATTCTCTCCTGGAGTTTAAGACCTGATGATATTCAGCCACTATTATTTCCATTATTCCATACAGGTGGATGGAATGTTTTATTAATTCCTTTTTATCATTTTGGTGCAAAAACGATATTAATGGGTGATTTTGACCCTAAAGAGGTTCTTCGTGTTATAGAAGAAGAAAAATGCACTATTGTTATAGGGGTTCCTACAATGTTTCATATGATGGCGAATTCTCCAATATTCGAAAAATCTACTTTTAAATCTGTAAGAATTTTCATATCTGGAGGAGCTCCATGTCCAGTTGCGATAATGGAAAATTATTGGGCTAAAGACAAACCATTTAAAATGGGATATGGGTTAACTGAGGTAGGTCCAAATAATTTCTATTTACCAGAAAACTATATCAAGGAAAAACCAACATCAGTAGGTTTGCCTGTATTACATTGTGATATGAAAATAATAAGCACTAAAACAAATGAAATTATTAAGCAAGGTAAAGTAGGAGAGCTACTTCTCAAAGGACCACATATTTTTTCTGGATATTGGGACGATCTAGAAGACACAAAAAAGACGATTGAACCGGATGGATGGGTACATACAGGAGATTTAGCAATGCAGGATGAGGGGGGTTTTTATTATATTGTTGGACGTAGGAAAGAGATGTATATTAGTGGAGGGGAAAATGTATATCCTGTTGAGATTGAGGAATTATTATTCAAACATCCCGCAATTGACTTAGCAGCTGTCATTGGAGTACCCGATGATAAATGGGGAGAAGTTGGTAAAGCATTTTTAACCTTAAAACCTGGTAAAACATTAAAAATAGAGGATATTCGTAATTATTTAATCGAAAAGCTGGCGAAATATAAAATTCCTAAATATTTCGAAATTCGGGATACTCTCCCCACTAGTGCTACTGGTAAAATTTTAAAAAGAGAATTATAATAGGTGGGATTTTAAATTGGGATTCCGTTCTGTAGGCTTAGAATCCTGGGGGATATATCTCCCTGAAAAAAAACATACAAGTGATTATATCGCTCAAGAAACAGGAATTCCTAAAGATGTTATTGAAAAAAAGTTTGGACTAAAAAGTAAAACGGTTCCTGGTCCTAAAGATCATACTGTTGCAATGGGTGCTAAAGCAAGTTTTCAAGCTCTTGAAAGGGCTAATATTACGGCTGAAGACCTTGATCTAATTATTTGGGCTGGCGAAGTTTATGCAGAAAGACCTATGATGACATATGGGATTAAACTCCAACAACTTTTAGGAAACCCGTTAAACTCATGGGCTTTTGATATAAATCAAAGATGTGGCACATTCTTAGTTGGTATGTTATTAGGAAAAAGTCTGATTCAAACTAACCCAAATATAGAAAGAATATTAGTAGCTAGTGGTTATAGAAATTCTGATCTGATTAATTATAAAAATCAAAATTCAAGATTTATGATTAGTTTAGCAGCAAGTGGTGCCGCTGTGATATTAAGAGGTGATTATAAAACCAATGAGATATTAGGGATTTCTGCTATTTCGGATGGGCGATTTGCCGATGATGTTTATGTACCAGCTGGAGGAACCATTCAACCAATATCAAAAGAAGCAATTGATAACGATTTGATTTACTTAGATGTTCCCGATCCAGAAGGATTAAAACAAAGACTGGATAAATTTTCAATGGACTCTTTTGTAAAAGTTATAGATGATGCTTTACAGCAATCAGGCTACACTCGGGAAGATATTGACTATTTAGCTTTATTACATATGAAAAGAAGTGCTTTTGAATACGTAGCAAAAGCAGTTGGTGTAGATCCGTACAAGCAAGCAACTTATTTTGAAGAAATTGGTCATAATGGACAAAATGATGGAATTTTATCTTTAGAATATGGCTTG